>NZ_JBIRGD010000040.1:0-59647 GCF_044327805.1 Streptomyces sp. NPDC018019
AACACCCCGGCCCCGCCGGCATGCAACCGAACTCGTCGGCATGTTCAACGCCGGAGTCGTGCCCGCGACATGGGCATCGGGAATGCCGCTCAACAGCCACCGACCACAGCAAGCACGGGAGTACCCGATGAACCAGCAGGCCGCGTGGACCTCCGTTTGGCACAAGAGCATCATCGCCCGCTACCTCACCGTCGCCGGGGCCACCGTCGACTTCAAGGTGGCCCGACCCGACAGCAGCTACGTCGACAGCGTCGACTGCACCGGCTGCGGCTTCCACCTCCCCTGGATGGACGTCGCCTTCGCCCGCCGGGACGCCCAGGAGCACGCCGAGACGTGCCGCGCCCTGCCCCGACCGTCGTGACCACCACCCCGTCCACACCCGCACCTGAAACGAGGACCCAGAAGTGACCACGACCAAGCAGGCCCTGCTCGACCGGGCCCACAGCCTGTATGAGGAGAAGTACCCCGAGGGCCGCCTGTGGCGGGGCGGCGTGGGCGAGTCGCTGACCGGCGAGCAGGTCGCTGTGCACGCCGACGCCGCCGCCGAGTACATCGCCGAAGTCGACTGGAAGGTGCCCGACCCCTTCCGCCGCGGCACCCCCGGCGCAGCCGCCGACGAGCAGACCCACACCGAGTCCACCCGCTACGTCGTCGGCGCCATCATCGAACTGCTGCTGCGGGCCGAGGCCGGCGCGCCCTACGCCGACGCGTGGGCCTGGTACCTGCAGCCCGGCCTCACCGCCGACGAAGCACGGGAGATGTACCACGACGTCGCGGCCTTTGCCCGCCGGTACGGGCCGGAGGCGGCATGACGACCGCCGCACCCACCACGCGTGTCGAGGCGGAACTCGCGGTCGTGCGCGGTGAGATCGCCCGCACGGACACGAAGGCGTCGATCCTGCTGGCCGCCTTGGCGATCGTCGCGGGGCCCCTCGCGTCGAACGCCGGGGCGCTGTTCCACCGCGGATGGCCGGCCGCCGTCTTCACCGTCCTCACCGCGCTCCTGGCTGGCGTCGCTGCGTGGCTGCTGCTGGATGTGGTCCTGCCCCGCCTGAACGGTGGCGGCCCGAACAACTTCGTCCACTACGCGACGTGCGACCGCGAGCGGCTGATCGATGCCCTGCACGTCGGCGCCGACCCTCACACCGAGCTGATCAACCTGTCGCGGATCGCCGACACCAAGATGCGACGCCTGCGCACCGCCGGACTGCTGCTCAAGGCCGCCGCTGCACCCGCGGTCATCGCCGCCGGGCTGGCGATCGGGGGGTGGGCGTGATGCGCACCTTCTCCCTCGTCTTCGGGCTCATCGTCCCGGCCGTCCTGCTCGCCCTGTACGTCGCTGGCCTCATCACCGGCCACATCCACTGACCGGAAGGAACCACCCGTGTCGAAGACGACCCGTCACCGCTGGGACCCGCTCGTCGCGGTGTCGCTCGCGGCCGGCGTCGGCTTCACCGCCTACGCCGAGTACCAGCTCGCCCGGGCCATCGGGGCGGCGGTACCGGTGGCGGTCCTGCTGCCGCTCGCCATCGACGTGTACGTCGTCGCGGCGATCCGCCGGTCCCGCGGCCGGGACATCGCTCTCTCTCTCGTGCTGATGGGTACCGCCCAGATCGCCGCGCACATGCTGGAGGCCCGCGTGGCGACCGTGTCGGTACCGCTCGTCGCCGCGGTGTCGCTTCTGGTACCGCTCGTGATCTGGCGTGTGCACACCCTCGCCGGGCCGGCCACCACGGCGGTACCAGTACCGGCCCGTGAAGCGGTACCGGTGCCGGGCGACGGCAAGTCAGAGGCGGCCGTGCGCGTCACGGTCGAGCAGCAGCCGGTACCGGTACCGGAGACCAGCCCGGTACCGCCCGCCGGTACCGCCGATACGCCCCGCGAACTGCCGGTACTGAACGAGGCGGTACCGCGCCCGGAACTGCAGGCCGTACCGGAGCCGGAGCCGCAGCACGAGACAGCGGTACCGGTACGGCGGGCACGTCGCACCACCCGGTCCAGTACCGCCCGCAAGAAGGTCACCGGCAGCTTCGACGAGCACGTCAGTACCGCCCGCCAGTGGCTCGCCGACAACCCGGAGATGACCGGTACCGACATCGGCAACCGGCTCGGTACCGGCGACTCCTACGGCCGGCGTGTACGCCGCGCCGCCCTCGCATCCTGACCGTCCAGTACCGCTACTGCGGCCCGTGGCCGCGCGCACCGGACCGGCACCCGGTACCGGCCCCAAGACCACTTCACCGACAGGAGATGACCATGGCAGCCGCCAACGGCTCCAACGGCCGGCAGGTTCCGCCGCCGCCCAACTACCCGCCCAGCAACGGGCCAGCCTCCCCGCTCCGCGCCGCCGCGAGGGCCTCGGCTCAGCAGCCCTACGCTCCGCCGCAGCGCAACCGCAACACCAAGGTTGAAATCAACAAGGTCAGCCTGATGCCCGACGGGAGCATGCTGCCGCCGGTGTCGCTGAGCTTCAGCAAGACCGTCGTCAACGGCGGAGGCAAGGCCGGCGGTGCGCGCAGGTCGCTGCCCGGCTCCGGCTTCACCAGCGACGAGGACATTCGCGCCTTCTCCGAAGCCCTGCGCAAGGAGGCCCGGCCCCGGGCCGTCGAGCGGGCCCTGGACGCCGAGACTCTGGAGGCGGTGCTGCGGACGATCCCTGACGTGCACGGATCGATGTCGTCCTCCCGGGCCCGCGCCCGGCGTGTGGCCCGGCCGCTGAAGAAGATCGCCGCAGCGGAGAAGCTGATCGGCAAGGAGGCGGCCAGGCTCTGGGCTACGTTCACTCGCGAGTTCGAGGCCGAACTGGCGCAGATCAGCAGCGGACGGCGGCGCGGTGAGCCGCGCTACCGGCACGACCGGCGCGGCGGCACGGTCTGGAAGAACTGGTGATCGACCTCGTGGTAGCCGCGGTCGCAGGGCTGCTGTTCGCCCTGTGGCTGCGGGTCCGCTACTACGTCCTGATCGGCGACGGCCTGACCGCCGCGGCCGTCCTCTTCGTCCTCTACGTTTTCATCGCCGCCCTCGCGCGCTGACACCCCCTCACCTGCACTGATACCTGGAGTGACACCGTGGCTGACACCGTGAAAGGCGACCTGCGAAAGGCCGTGAAGCACCCCCGTATGCGGCCGTGGATCGCCGTGGCCGCGACCCTGCCGGCCAGTGTCGGCACACACGCCCTGTGGGGCAGCTCCCCGGCCGCCGGGGTCGGCCTGACCCTGGCCGCCGGCCTCCTCACCGTCTCGACGTGGTGGGCGGGCAAGGGCACCAGCGATGCCCGCCGCCTGCACGCCACCCTGTCCACCGCCGCGGGCACCTCGTACCTGGTCGTGGCCACCGTCACCGATCCGCTGGACCCGTTCCTCGCCTCCACCTGGGCGATCGGCGGGGCGGTGGCGGCGGGCGGCTGGAACATCCGCCAGGCCCTGCGTACCAACCCGGACGCGAAGACCGGTGAACAGGCGGCGGGGGAGACCGGGCTGCTGGTCAAGAGCCTCGGCAAGGCGAAGCTGGCGCTGCGGGGAGAGCCGAAGGTCGAACCGAACAAGGTCACCGCCCCCTACAAGATCACCGATCCGGGGGCGCTCACCAACGCCGAGATCGGCCGCCGCATCGACAACATCGCCGGTGAGCTGGGCATCTCCGCTAACGCGATCCGCAACGTGATGAACACCGAGAACGCCGCCGAGGGCGAGTTCGTGTTCGTACCCAAGGACATGCTCGCGGGCGGCGTCCCGTACCCCGGACCGTCCTCGCCCGGCGGCTGCATCACCGAACCGATCATCAACGGCATCTACGAAGACGGCGAACCAGAGCGGTTCTGGTACCCGGCCGACGAGAAGGCTCGCCGCAACGCGTGCCACTTCGGCGTGTTCGGCATGAACGGCTCCGCCAAGTCCACCGGCACGGTCTACGCCCTCGTCGAGGTACTGACCAGGTACAACGCCATCGTGTGGGGCGGCGACCCGGCGAAAGGCATGCAGACCTTCGGCCCCCTGCTGCCCTACATGGACTGGGTGGAGATCACCCAGGCGGGCTGCGAAGCGATGGTCGACGCACTTCCGCACGTCATCACCGCCCGCGCCGACGAGCTGGGCCGCCATGGCTTCAAGAACTGGACGCCCGAGGCGTTTCACAAGCTCGGCATGCCGTACATGGTCGTTGTTCTTGAGGAGTCCGCGAAGCTCTTCCGCAACGGCAGCGAGCTGGAGCCGGTCGTCGAAGCGGCACGCTCGGCGGGCATCAGCGTCGAGGTCAGCCAGCAGCGACCGTCGTCCACGTCGATGCCCACTGACGTGCGCGAACAGCTCGGCGGCGTCCGCTGCTACGGCGTCAAGGGCGCTACCACCGCCGACATGGCTCTGCCCGACGACGTCCGCGACGCCGGCGCCCGGCCCGAAGCCTGGGAGAACCGCAAGCCGGGCTATCACTACTTGGTCGCGCCCGGCGTGGACGAAGAACGCTATTCGATGAAGGCCCGCCACTGGGACCCGATCACGGACGACGAGATCCGGCAGGTGCTGGAGCGCTACGCCGTCCACACCCAAGCCGGAACCACCACCACCGTCGCCGCCGGTGAGGCCTACGCCAACCGCGCCATCTACACGCCCGGCCAGTCCCTGACCAGCATCAACCCGAAGGAGACCGTGATGAGCAAGCAGGACGCCGAGCGAGAGGAGGAGATCCGCCTGGAGCGCCAGGTCGAACGCGACATCACCGCGGCCGTCGGCGACGACGACAGCACGCCCGAGCCGGCCGTCGACCCGGACGCGGAGATCCCGCCCGTGGCCAAGCCGTGGAAGTTCCCCAACCAGCCGCCCGTTCAAGGCGACGACCGCGGTCCGAAGGAGGCGCTGGCTGAGCTGCTGGCCATGCTCGCCGAAGCCCGCGCCGAAGGCCGCGAGACGGTGGGGCCGAAGGACTTCGCGCCCTACGGCAAGGGCACGCGCATCGGCCGCTCGCGGGCCTGGATCTCCGGGAAGCTCACCGACCTTGCCGACGAGGGCGTGTACCTCGAAGAGACCGACGAGCCGGGCGTGTACAAGCTGCTTGATCCCGAGCTGCCACCTGCCTGACCTGCACTGACACCGGCTGACACCTGGACGAGGTGTCAGGAGGGGTGTCAGCCGGTTCTGGCACCCCTCCCCGCCTTAGGTAATGCGCGTGCGCGCGCGAGCTGACACCCAACCCTGACACCCGCTGGCACCCCCTTGGCTGACAGCGAGGACAAACCGCCGTGAAACGGAGACCGTGATGACCTTCGAACCGCCCCGCTACTCCTGGACCGCCGACACCGCCGAGCAGATCAACAACGCGCGCATCGCCGCAGCCTGACCGACGGCCCCCGATCCGCCGGTCGCGCACCGGCGGTGAGGGGGACGCCGGGCAGCCCGCCCGACACCGAACCCCGAAGGAGACCCTCGTGTCCGTACACCTGAGCCTGCCGGTTGACGGCACCCGCACCCCGGAGGACGACGAACTGCTGCAGGAGATGCGGCAGCAGACCGCCGACCGGCAGGCCGTCTACCCGCCCGGCAAGTACACCGTCGAGGTGGAACTGGAATGCCCGGCCGACGCCGTCCCCGACCTGCGGGAGGCAGTCGCCTGCCACGGTGACCGTGCCGTCACCGTCGTCGGCCCGCTCGACGTCACGACCACCGGTGCACCGGTGGGCCACAAGCAGCTGGCGCAGCAGGTCGTGACCGACATCGTCATGGGCTTGTTCCGCTGGAACCTCGGAGGCCGTCACGTCTCGATCGTGAGGTTCGGCGCCGTCCCCGGACACCTGTCCCGCCTGGCCGACGCCATCCCTGCCGCCGCCTGAGAGGAGACCGCGATGCCCGAAGAGACCAGCACCCCGGAAGACGCCGCCGAGGAGACGGCGCAGCACCGCCCCATGCGGTGGGCCTACGAGACCGACGACACCGACGACGAGCAGTAGGGAGCCTGCCATGCCCGTCACCACCGACACCTGCTACGTGGCCCGCTGCGATGTCTGCGGCGGCGGCTGGGGCGACGACAACTTCACCCAGCACTTCACCACCGCCGACGAGGCGTACAAGGCCGTCAGCGCCGACCCCGCATGGACCACCGGCGGTGACCGGATTGTGTGCAACCTCAGCGGCTGGATCAACACCGAACACCAGGCCGCCATCGACGCACTGACCCAGCCCGCCGGCTGACCCGAGAGGAGCCGCACCGCCATGGACCCGCAGCCGCTGCCCGACCCGCAGCACCAGCACGGCGGGCAGCAGCTGCCCGGCTGGCCCGCCGAAGCACCCCTCCGCGGCCCGGTGGAGCTGTACGGCGAGCGTGATCCGGTCGTGTGGGTGCCGGACGCCTACGGGCAGATGGTGCCCATGCGCCGCTCCCAGGCCCCGGCGCCCGTCCAGCCCACCCCGCCGCGGGACTTGAGCCCGCAGCCCCTGTTCGACCCGGTCGCGCAGCGCCTGCTCGGCGGCGGTATCGGCGGCGGGATACTCGCCGCCGGGGTCGGCTGGGGTGTCGGCCAGGTTGTTGATGCCGCCGTCGGCCTCGGGTCTGGCTTCCTGGCGTGGCTCGCCATCGTCCTCGTCATCGCGAAGCTGCCCGGCGGGCGCCGCGGCGGCGACACGTACAACGTCACGACGACCGTGCACAACACCAGCCGCTGGTTCGGCCGGACCGACATCGACATCCACTGAGGAGGAGCTATGGGCTACGCGTACTACGAGATCTACCGCGGCGGAGAGAAGATCCAGGCCGGGTACAGCGTCGAGGCCGAGTGCGAGGAGCCTGGCTGTGAGGAGCAGATCGACCGAGGCCTTGCCTACCTGTGCGGCGAGACGCCGGGCGGCGATGAGTACGGCTGCGGCGGCTACTTCTGCGGCGAGCACCTGCACTTCGCCCCAGAGGGCCAGCATGGAGAGCGCTGCCTCCGGTGCCACGACAAGGGCGCCGCTCCGCTGACGCACTCGCCGGACGCCATGGTCGTCACCTTCGGCAGCGGAGTACCCGGGTGACCCGCTGGACGGGGCGCATGCGCACGGCGCTGCTGCGCGATGGCAGGGTCCGCCCCGCGGAGTTCGCCACCTGGGAGGGCGCCCGGCGCTATCACGAGCGGTACCGGCGTGACCGCGAGACGCTGGCACACCTGCGGGCCACCGTCCCGGAGCGGGGCATCGAGGAGCCCCTACTGCTCGGGGTACGCGAGCGCGACCGGCATGTGTTCGTCTACGAGGGCCACCACCGGGCCGTCATCGCCCTGGAACTGCGGCTGCCCACCTTCCCGTTCCGCTGGTTCTGGGACCCGGACGTTCGCGACGTGCAGGAGGTCACGTTCCCGTGGCGGATGGTGGGCTCGTGACCGGTGGGGGGCTGGTTCTGCATCCGACGGCCGGCGCGCTGACGGCGACGGAGGTACCTCCGTGGACGTCGACAGCTCGGGTGAGGTGGCGTCTCGCCGCCTGGCCCGTAGGGCATTGGCGGCCGGGGCGTGCGGGATCGGTGGTTCCGGTCCGCGGGTGGCCTGGGCCGTGCTGTGGTTGCGTGATCTGGCAGGAGGCAGGGCATGGCGGTGAAGCCGTTTTCGTGCAAGTGGCCGGCGGACAACACGGAGAGCCGGGAGGGTCTGGAGCGTCTGGCGTCGGGGCTGCGGCTGGGTGGGGTGAGGGCGGTGGTGGTGTACGACGCCGGGGATCACACGTATCAGCTGTTCATCCCGGACCGTGGGCGGGACTGTTCGGCGTGCAATGCGCGCCTCAAGTCTCCTCCTCGTCAGTGAACAGCGTGTCCTGTTGGTAGATGCGGCGTTCGTAGCTGGCGTTGAGTTCCCACACGGCGAGGAAGATGCGGGGCAGCTTCTCGGGTCGCGGGCTTCTTTCGCAGACGGGGCGATGGGCGATGCGGCAGTACGGCGGGAGCCGGCCGCCGATCCAGTTGACGGCCGTCCCGTCGTCGCAGACGACCCAGCGCTGGCCTTCGGGGATGTCGTGCGCCGCCGGCTTGATGCCAGGTTCGAGGAGAATCCAGTGTCCATACCCGGTCGGGAAGCGGTCCTGTTCGCGTCCGCACGCCTGACAGACAGGCGGGTCGGGCGGGGCGGGGGCGTCAGCGCCTTCGTCCCGGGCCTGCTCGTGGTCGGTCTCGGCTTCGGCGACGGCCATGCAGCTGCTGCACAGCGTGCCGAAATGGTCACCGCGCCAGGCTGTGCTGTCGTCGGCGGTGCCGCATCGTCCGCAGGTGCGCGCTTCGGAAGTGTCCCCCATGTCCGCAGGGTGACGGGGGCGCACCGGGGCTGCCAGGTGGCTGTTGGCCAGGTGCGCCGGAGTGTGGTGGCGCCTGGTGGTGAGGGCCGTGCCCCGTGCGCCGTGTTTCGGCCCGCAAAGCGCCCCTGGAGCGGCCGGAAAGCCCGTTCTGCTGGCTGCCGTTCACCCTGGCGTGATGGGGCGGCGGGTCTCCCTGAAGTGGATCTTTAGTCTCACTATCGTGGCCTAGGTCGCCCCCGGTTCAGGGCGAAGAGCCCTTCCGAGCACGTGGTTGCCTGCTGGCCGCCTTACAGTTCGCATCACTGGTACGAGATTTAGCCATTCAATGACAACCAACAACGACCGTTAGTGACCCACACTGGGACACCGGTGAACACCAATGAACGCCCCTGGACGAGCAGCAGGTGCGTCGCGCCTGGCCGAGGCGCATCCGCGGCCCGCGCACTGCTCAGATGAGTGCGGCACACTCCAGGCATGGCGAGCTACCAGCAGCGGAAAGCCATCGGCGACGCACACGAAGAACACGTCACGCACGAACTCACCCTTCGCGGCTGGGACGTCAGCCCGTGGGGGCAGGGCACTCTGACCGCGAACGTCCGCCGGGTCCTGCGGACAACAGACAGTTCGATCCGGTGGATGCCCGACCTGATTGCCGTGCGGGGCGAAGACCTTGCTCTGGTCGACTGCAAGAGCCGCATGACCAGCGGCACAACGCACCGGCATGCGGTGGAGCGCGCGGCGGTGCGCGCTCACCTCCAGCTCACCGCGTGGTCCTACCTCCCTGTCTTTTATGTGTTCGACGATCTGGGCGTGCTCAGCGCTCACGACGTGCTGGTATACGGCCGGAACGGACCGCGGACTGCACGGGGGTCGGGCGCGGCCTACTACCTGATCAGTACTGCGATTGCTGTGCCCTTTGATGCTGTCTTTGGCGTCCACGAACACCGTGACCAGCTGAACACCGCTGCTTGACGGGCATTGCTTGTCTCACCCTCCACCGGATGCCTGTCGCGAAAGGGAAGTGCATCGCCTGTTGTGCGGTGCGCTGTTGGTCGGTGGCTGCGGATGCGGGGTCAACTGGCGGTGTGCTGGCGGTGCCAGGTGAAGAACGGGGCCCGGTGTTCGTCGTAGCCGGCCACGGTCCGTCCGGTGATATGGGCTGCGGCGGCTGCCAAGTCGCGGTGTCGTTGCTACGCGGGCCGGCAGCGATGGTCCCGTCGGCGTCGACGTAGACGAAGCCGTGTTCGAAGAGTTCGTCGCAGCCCAGGAGGCAGGCGGGCATGACGTTGACCATCCGGAGCTGTTCTTCGTGGGTGGCTTCGCTGCGGCGCTTGATGTGCGCGGCCCTGATCATGCGGGTGGGCAGGGTCCGGCCGCACAGCACGCACGTCGCGTGCGGGTGGCTGCCGAGGAGCCGGCGCCGCAGCTTCTGCTGTTCGCGGCGGACGAGGACCTGTGCGACCGCGTTGGATTCGCCGTCGTGCTGGACGCTGCCTTCGCCGGGAGACGGGGCTACCGGGGGCAGTTCGGTGACGAGCTGGGCCACCGAGGCGGCCCCCGCGAGAAGGAGAGCGGCGCCCTGCTTGTTGGCCGACAGCCTGAGGGCTTCCATGGCCTCGCTGCCCAGGGCGGCTCCGCAAGACTTCTGCGGGAAGAAAGAAGTGGGCGGCGCTTCAGCGAGTCGCGAGACTGGAAGAAGAGCCGCGTACCCCGGAGCTGGGGTGGCCGAAAGTGTACACGATGCCGCAGGGCATGCCGCATTGCCCCGCTTCATGCCCGTGGGTGATACGCGCTTCCCGGGTTGCGGTACGCAAGCGGTTCCGGATCTCTGTTACCCGACGGCTTCCAGGTGCTCACGCAGGGCTGCTTCGATGGCCGCGGTGTCGCCGGCGGCTGGGAGTTCCCAGTGGGATTCGTCCCCGGTTTCCAGGGCGGCTTCGCTGCTGAAGCGGATGAGGTCCGGTGAAGGGATGAAGGTGTCACGCAGCCAGTGGGCGATGTGGGCGGCGTCGGTGGGCGATGCCTCGGTGAGGGTGACGCAGCCGCACTCTTCGACGGGAAGGGTGGCGATGCCGCGCAGGCCGGGGTTGTCCGGGGTCGCTACTTCGAATTCGAGGTAGCTGCCTCCCCGGAAGCTGGTGGGCATGAGGCGCGTGAAGGCGTCGGGGAAGGCTTGTTCCAGGGCGGTCCGGAAGCCGTCGAAGGTCATGTGCCAGGCGTTGGCCCGGTCGGTGGGCGGGTAGAAGAGGAAGGTGGCGCGGCGGTCGTTGCTCATCTTCAAGTCCCTGCGGTCCTACGGTACGTACCGTGTGGTTCCTTTCACGCCGCTCATGGCCATCATGCTCTGCCAGTACGCGGATGATTCCTGGTCGTTTGTAATGATCTCAAGGCCGCGCAGCTGGGTGTTGCGCGGGTCGTTCATGGCTTCGTGGTAGCGGACGAGTTCGTTTTCGTCCTTGGGGTACATGGCGTCGCGGCGGGGGTCGAACTTGACGTTACCGCGGTCATCGGTCTTGACGGGGGTGCCGAGGGTGGCGTCGACCGCATCCAGGCTGCGGAAGGTCTTCTTGCAGTCGGGTTCTCGGACGTACTTGGCTTCCACCGCGTAGCCGTCGGCGGGGCGCAGGCCGTCGACCATGAGGCCCTTGCCGCTCCTGCCGGTGGCTTCGGGCGGCAGGGGGACTTCCCGTTCGGGGTAGCCGGCCACGCGGAGCTGGTAGGCGTTGTCCGGGTTGCTGGCGTTCCCGCCGCCGGCGAAGCCCCCGGCGGGGAGTGAGTGCATCCAGGAGCGGAAGTGCGCTTGTTCGGCCGGGGTGAGGAGGTTGGGGTGGGCCGGGGGGATGGGGTCGCGATGCGGGATGCCGGGGTCGGTGCCCTGCGCCATGATCTGCTGGATCGAGGCCGCTCCGGAAGCCGAGGCCAGCAACACCGGTACCGGCAGCCTGATGCCTCCGCCGGGCAGCAGAGGCGGCCGGGGGGCGTTGTTCCCGCCTGGGAGACGCACTCGGGCCTGGGCGGCGTCCAGGCTGTGGGCGACGGTGCCGAGCTGCTGTATCCGGGGGTCGCCGAGTACAGCGTCGTTGAGCCCTCCGTCGTAGCCGTTGCCGCCCAGGATCGGCTGCTCCCAGGGAAGGTCGATACGGAAGAAATCCGCATTGTGGGCGGCGATGTCCGCAAGCGCGGTCTTGATGTGCCCAGCGTAGGCTTCGCACGCATTGGCCAGCTGGGTGCACGCACCGACCAGGTTCGCGATCAGGGGCTCGTCCGCCTGCGCCTGGGAAGGCGGGGAGCCTGTTCCGATGCAGCGCTTGAAGTAGCGCTGGAAGCTGTCCGCGGCTGCCCCGGCATGGCTGGCCCGCACTGTGGTCGCACACGCCTGGGCCTCGCCGAGGAACCGTTCCATCAGTTTCCCGGCGTGCCGCCATGAGGCGGCAGCGCCTTGGGCCTTCTCGGCGGAACCCCGGTAGCGGTCGCCGCCACCGGGCGCGAACTGGTCGTACCACGCGGTGTCGCCGACAACCTCGGGCAGTTCCTGGCCCAGGCCCAGGAAGCGGGAGGTGCAGTTCTTGGACGGGTCTCCCATGCCGTTGGTCGCGTCTTCCTGCTTCCCGAGCAGGTCGGCGCTGATCTGGCTTTCGGTGGCCATGTAGGCGCGGGCGCTGCGCATCAGGCCGGCGCCGGTGGCGCCCATGATGTAGGAGCTGTACCCGATCTGGTCCAGGGTGGTGGCTGCGGCCGGTTTGTAGACCTTGGCGAAGGCGTGGCCGGCGTCGTCGTCTCCGGCCATGCCGTGCTGGTCCTGCAGCTCGCCGGCGAGGCCGATGGCGGTGTCGCGGACGCCGCGCATGACGTCCATCATCGCCATCGACGCCTTGATCATGTCTCCGGTGTGCACTTCGAAGCTACCCACACCTGCTCCTGGGCCCGTAGTTGCTGAGCAGGTCCAGTTCTATCGCAGGTGATCAAGAGAGGCGCGTATGGGGGGCGCTAACCGGTCACTACGGTGACGGCGACGGGCGAGGCTGCGGTCGGTGAGACCGCGGCGCTGGCTGCCGCGGGCCAGTGGCCGACCACTTTCGAGCTGGTGGCAATTCCGCAGGTTGTCAGTGGCGGGAGGTAGGAAGGAACTCGGGAGCGGTCGCGGAGGAGGTCGCGGTGAAGGTAACGGAGTTGGGTCGCCTGGTGTGGGCGAAGACCTGGCGTCCGGGGTGGGGCCGCGAGACGCCGCCCGGCGCGTTGTGGCATTCGCTGATTGCTCACGTGTGGGACAGCGGGCATGCGGCCGGGTGGCTGTGGGATCACCTGCTGGCGCACCGGGTACGGCAAGTCCTGGCCGCAGACCTGGAAGGAGGGGATGCGTCGGCGCGGGCCCGGGTGAGGTGGCTGGCCGCCGCGCACGATCTGGGCAAGGCGACGCCCCCGTTCGCGGGCCTGGACGGACAGCGGCGGGCCGAACTGGTGGCTGCGGGACTGCCGGTCGACCTGTCGGTGAAGGGAACTCTGCCGCACGGATGGCTCTCGGGCCGTCTGGTCTATGACGCGCTGTGCGAACAGGGCTGGCAGGAGGAGACCGCCGAGTACGTGGCGCTGGTGCTGGCGGGCCACCACGGGGTGTTTCCCGGGGTGGGGTGGCTCGGTGAACGGCTTCGTCCGAAGCGCCGGGGAACCGGCCCGTGGCAGCAGGTCCAGGCCGAGGTGCTGGACGCCGCGGTGTCCGGCAGCGGAGCGGCCCCGTACCTGGAGCGGTGGCGGGAGCGGGTGCCGTCGGTCCCGGCGCAGTTGGTGCAGGCCGGTGTGGTGACGCTGGCGGACTGGCTGGCCAGTAACGAGGACTTGTTCGCCTACGAAGGGGCGTTGCCGGACGGCTATCTGACGACCTCGGCACAGCGGGTCGAGCGGGCGGGCGAGGTCATGGGGGTGCGGGCGGCCTGGACGCCGGATCCCCGCAGCCCGCGCACGGGGGCGGCGGCGCTGTACCGCTCCCGTTTCGGGATCGGGACGGCGCGGGCGGTGCAGGAGGCGGCCTACGACCTGGCCTGCTCGGTGACGGGGCCGGGGCTGTTTGTGATCGAGGCACCGATGGGGGAGGGCAAGACGGAGGCCGCCCTGGCGGCGGCGGAAGTGCTGGCGGCCCGTCTGGGCGCCAACGGGGTGTTTTTCGGGCTGCCCACGCAGGCCACCGCCAATCAGATGTTCGGCCGCATCCTGGAGTGGCTCAAGGGCCAGGGTGCCGATACGACGGTGGCGCTGGCTCACGGCAAGGCGGCCCGTCAGCAGGACTACCGGGCGCTGCTGCACAGGGCGGTGGGCGTGGATGAGTGTGGGGCGGGTGTGGTGGCCTCGCAGTGGATCACGGGGCGGTTCCGGTCGCTGCTGGCGCCGGTGGTGGTGGCCACCGTGGATCAGCTGCTGTTGGCCGGGCTGGCCTCCCGGTACGTGTCGGTGCGGATGCTGGGCCTGGCGGGAAAGGTCGTGGTGCTGGACGAAGTCCACGCCTACGACGCCTACATGTCGGGTCTGCTGCACGGTGTTCTGGCGTGGCTGGGGGCCCTGGGGGTGCCGGTGGTGCTGCTGTCGGCGACCCTGCCAGCCGGGCAGCGTCGCGAACTCGCCCAGGCTTACGCAGGCCGTCCCGTCGACACGGACCGGGGCTCGATGTATCCGCGTCTGACCTGGACCGGGGCACCGGACGCCACGCCCGGGGAACGGGAGACGCGGGTGATGCCGGCGGGTACAGGGCGCGGGCTGCCGGTGACCGTGTCCCTCCTGCCGGAGCCGACCGAGGCTACGGTGCCCGACCGCATCGAGGAACTTCTGGCTGGCGGGGGCTGCCTGCTGGTGATCCGCAACACGGTGGCCCGTGCCCAGGCCCTGGCCACCGAGTTGCGGCGCCGCCTGGGGGCGGAGGCGGTCACGCTGATGCACGCCCGCTTCACGGTGGCCGACCGGCGCCGTCTGGAAACCGATCTGGAGCACCGCTTCGGGCGCGACGGGACCCGGCCGGCGACACGGCACGTGGTGGTGGCGACCCAGGTGGCCGAGCAGTCGCTGGACGTATCCTTCGATGCACTGGTCACCGACCTGTGCCCCATGGACCTACTGTTCCAGCGCATCGGCCGGATGCACCGCCACCCGGCCGACGACCGGCCGCAGCGGCTGCAAGACGCTCAGGTGGTGGTGACCGGCTTCGAGGACCGTCCGCAGGGGCCGCCGGTACTGCCGGGCGGCTTGCGCACGGTCTACGGTGATCACCTGCTGTGGCGCACCGCGGCCGTACTGAGCACACGCCCGGTCCTGCACCTGCCCGCCGCGATCCCCGAACTCGTCGACGATGTCTACGGCCCGGACCCGGTCGGCCCGGACTCCTGGCAGGAACAGATGGCCGTCGCCGCCCAGGAGTCGCAAGAACAGCGGCAGCGGATGCAGGAGCAGGCACTCAGGGTGGCGTTGAAACACCCGTCGGCGGTGGAGACGCTGGCGGAACTGCACGATGAGCCGGCACTGAGCGGAGACGACGAGAATTCCCCTCGGGTGCAGGCCCTGGTGCGGCTGGGGAAGCCGTCATTGGAGGTCATCTTGCTCCGGGCCGACGGTGCCCGACGGACGATCGCGTGGCCGGTCTCCGAAGGCTTCCACGATCCCGTGCCGCTGGACCGGCTGCCGGACGCGGAGCAGATCGAGGTGGTGCTGGACCAGGCGATCCGACTGCCGGGGTGGTCCGACGCGCTCACCGAGGCCGCCCAGGAGAGGGCTGTCACGCCGGAGGCTTGGCGGGACTCCGCATGGCTGTCCTCGGGTCGGATCTTGCTGCTGCCGGCCGACGGCAGCCCGCTGCGGCTTGGCGGCCAGCGACTCACCTACTGCTCGCGTGATGGCCTGACGGTCAGTTGACCATCGGAGGCGCAACAGGTGGCGGTCGACCGGGGCGATCGATATCTCCGCGGGTGCAGAGCGGGCCCGATAGAGGCACTGCGCCAGCTGCGTGCCTCGGGAACATCTCCGCGTGCGCGGAGCGGACCGAGCCCGAGCTGGCCCGTGACGACATGCCGCGGGAACACCTCCGCGTGCGCGGAGCGGACTACAGGTGGGCTTTGGCGCGGAACTCCGGCCGGGGCTCATCTCCGCGTGCGCGGAGCGGACTCCCAGCATGAGCGCACACAGTGAATGTGGTGGGGAACACCTCCGCGTGCGCGGAGCGGACCGGAGCGCTTCGGGATTTCGCTTCTATTTGCGGGGAACACCTCCGCGTGCGGAGCGGACAGCGGCTGACCGGCGTCGGCCATGGTCTGGGCGGGAACACCTCCGCGTGCGCGGAGCGGACCGCGAGCGTGCGTAGCGGATGCCGGCGTAGATGGGAACACCTCCGCGTGCGCGGAGCGGACAGACTGTTCGTCAGGTTCTTGACGACCAGCAAGGGAACACCTCCGCGTGCGCGGAGCGGACCAGGTTGTGGGCTCCGCCGTTCTCCGCGGCCAGGGAACACCTCCGCGTGCGCGGAGCGGACCTGCTCGACATACGGGCGGAGACCGGCCGGCCGGGAACACCTCCGCGTGCGCGGAGCGGACTTCGGGTCACCCTGGTTGAGGCCACCCCACTTGGGAACACCTCCGCGTGCGCGGAGCGGACCTCGCACTGCGACAAAGCCAGTCTGGCGCGAAAGGAACACCTCCGCGTGCGCGGAGCGGACTCTCTGATCATCGCCTGGGTGACGGAAGACGTGGGAACACCTCCGCGTGCGCGGAGCGGACCAGCAAGAAGTGACCTGCCATCACGTCGGAGCGGGAACACCTTCGCGTGCGCGGAGCGGACCTTCGCGCACAACTGCTCGCTGCTGATGGCCAGGGAACACCTCCGCGTGCGCGGAGCGGACTGGATTTCCGCGTACCGGCCGTCCACCCGGCCGGGAACACCTCCGCGTGCGCGGAGCGGACTTCGAGGAGACCGCGCAGAAGAACGACCGCGAGGGAACACCTCCGCGTGCGCGGAGCGGACGGCCCGCAGGTCTGTCTGCTCCCAGTCGCCGAGGGAACACCTCCGCGTGCGCGGAGCGGACGGTGTTCGCCCCGCCCAAGCGGGGCAAGCTGCGGGAACACCTCCGCGTGCGCGGAGCGGACATAAGCCTGTCCTGCGTGGCCGGCTCGATCGGGGGAACACCTCCGCGTGCGCGGAGCGGACCAGGTTGTGGGCTCCGCCGTTCTCCGCGGCCAGGGAACACCTCCGCGTGCGCGGAGCGGACAGGCCGCGACCTGCGCCGTTACGGTCCGAGGCTGCTGTTTTTACTTACTTTGCATGGGGGCGAGGGTGAGGAGTCCGCAGCCGTAGGCGCGGCTTTGGCCGATGCCGGTGGTGAGGAGGGTACGCAAGGCGTGGGGGTCGGTGACATCGAGGGCTCCTTCGTAGGTGGCGGTGGTGAGGGCGACGCGGATGGGCCGGTCCTGGTGGTCGTGTTTGCCGAAGGTGGTCTTGCCCCGGTGGCGGAGTTGGAGCTGGAGTGGGGGTTCGCCGTCGGGGCCGAGGTCGCCGGGACCTCCTGCGGGGGCGATGGTGAAGCCGTAGCGGGGGGCTTTGTCGATGAGCCAGCGCAGTTGGTGGCGGGCGGTGGTGTGGGCGCGGCGCTGGCCGCGCTGGTTGCGGGCGGGGGAGGGTTCGCGGTAGGTGGGGGAGGCGGTGAGGCGGAAGGCGTAGCGCTGGCCGGCTGTGAGCCGGTCCAGGAGGGGGGCGTAGGGCTTGGTCTGCCACTGCGGGCTCTGGGCGGCGGGCCAGCCGGCGTCTTCGATGAGCTGGGTGTAGTCGGGGCGGCTGGGGGAGACCGTCCACAGGATGGGGCGGTGAGGGTCGTCACCGTCCAGGCGCCACAGAACGCGCGGGGCCTTTTCGCCGGGCGGGGTGGGGGGCTGGTCGGGGAAACAGCCCACGATCAGGGCGTGGAGCGCTCGGGGGTTGCCGAGGAGCTTGAGGGCGCCGTGGCGGCGGGGGTTGATGTAGGCGCGGGTGAGATACATGGGCAGGTCCTGGGTCCTGTCAGCCGAGCAGCTCGAAGGGGGCGTGGGCGGTGGTGTCCGGGGCGAGGGGCAGGGTGATGTGCCCGTGGCGGATGCGGCGTTCGATGTAGCGGGGGCGGTAGGGCGGTGCGGTCGGATCGGGCTGATCCGGGAGGGATTCCGGGCCGGTTTGGTCCTCGGTGACGGTTTCCAGGGTGACGTGGGTGTGGCCGCGGGCGAGGTGGCGGGCCAGGTCGCGGTCGGTGGCCTGCCAGGGGGTGGTGCGCAGGGCGTGGTCGAGGTCGGCTTCGTTGTCCAGGGCGATGAGGACGGGTTTGCCCGGCGGGCAGGAGCGGCGGCCGAGGTAGAGGGGGTAGCGGGGGCGGCGCAGCGCCTGGGCGGCCCGGTGCAGCAGGTGGGGGTTGCCGTCGAGGTAGGCGGTGTAGGCGGCGTCGCTGCGGTACTGCCGCCGTGTCGCTTTGGTGGACTTCTCCACCGGCAGGCGCCCGCCGTCGGCGGTGGGCAGGCGCTGCTGGTCGGGATCGGTGGGGGAATGGGAGGCGCCGCTGACGGTGTGGTAGTCGGTCAGGGCCTCGCCGGGGCGGTCCACCCGCACAGCCAGGCGCAGGGCGGCAAGCTCGGCGAAGGTGACGCCGGTGGTCGGGGAGCAGGGGGCGTCGCGGGGGATGCCGCAGGCGGCGGCCAGCAGACCCACGACGCCGGACTTGCTGGGATACGGCAGGGACGTGCGCCGGGAGTGCTTGCCGGTCACGGCCCAGGACTGCAGCGGCGCGGCCAGGCGCAGGATCAGCACACTCACGCCGTCGCGTCCTTGGGCAGCACGGCCGCCAGGGCCTGCTCGGCCTGCTCCAGGGCGGTCTTCCAGGTGAGGCGGGCGGGCAGGGCCGATTCGCCGTCGGTGATGGAGGCGAGCGTGGAGGGGTAGACGGCGGCGGACCAGCGCGGGGCGTCGCCCCACTGCTCGTCCTGGCCGGCGATGTGCTCGAAGAGGGCGGTGGCGGAGGCGGCGAGGTAGCCGTGGGCGCCGGGGGCCACGGGGCGTTCGAAGGCGCTGACGTGGCTGACCGGGCGGTCCTCGCGCAGGCTCAGCACGATCACCTCGGGGCGGGTGTGGTGGGCGAAGGTGTTGGCCTTGCCGGTGGGCATGCTCGTGGCGAAAGCCCGCACGAAGCCCAGGGCACACCTCAGGGTGGCCTCGCACTGGCCGTCGAGGTTGGCGTGCAGGGTGAGCACGTCCACGGTGGCGTAGCGGTAGAGGGTGGCGGAGTTGAACTCCACCGAGCCGATCATGCCAGCGCCCTTGTTGTCATCCTGCTGCTCGTCGTCGACGGCGGTGAAGTAGTCGAATTCGGTGACGGCCTGGTGGGTGGACAGGGCGTGGGCGACCTGGCAGCCGGCGTCGACGCCGGTCTCGGGGGAGTTGGTGACCATCCGGCCGAACAGCGCCACCGCTCCCGGATGCCCGCTCGTCCCCAGCTCCTTCAGCTTCAGCCCGGCCACGACCGCGGGCAGGTCCTTTTCGTCCGCGCCCGCCAGCGCCGGGGCGTGGCCGGCGAGGGCGTCGACCACGCGCGTGAGCTGCGTGCGGCCCAGGAAAAGCAGGTATTCGGTGACCGGGCGCTCCTCGGCCGCCTCGTCCTGCCCAGCTTTGGCCTTGCGGGGCTTTTTGGCGGCGACCTTGAACATGGCGGAGGCGGCGGCCATGCCGATGGCGTCGGCCTTGTCCTTCAGGGCCGGGACGCGCTCGGCAAGCCGGTCAGCGATCACCTGGGGGAGCTGGCGGGTGCGCACCGCGTCCTCGCCGGCCAGCGCCGGGTCGGCCTCGAAGGCGGTGCGGGTGGCCCGCTTCCACGCCTGGGAAGAGACGCGGGCCCGCTTGACGCCGCCGAACCGCGCGGTCTTGGGGCTGCCGTCCTGATCGCGGTTGATGTTGGAAGGGGGCACGTTCTGCAGGATGTGGATGTCGAGGAAGGCCATGGCGCTACTCCTGGGGTGCGGCCGGATCGGCGGGGGTCTTGGGCGGGGTGCGGCGGAAGTCCATGTTCCAGCGCATGCGCAGCCGGGTGCGCTGGTCGGGGTCCTCCCAGCAGGCGAGGGCGTCGGCGAGGGAGATGTAGTCCACGGCAATGGCGTAGGTGCGCATCAGCGAGGACAAAAAGCGCAGGTGCTCAGCCAGTTCGCTGACGGTGTCGCTGTTCAGCGCAGCGCGCAGGCGGTTGGCCGCGCCGTCCTTGGACGGCATCGCGGCCTGCAGCTGGCGGGTGGCCGTACCGAGGGAGACGCCGTAGCGGTGCATGCCGGCGTCCTTGGACTGGATATGGCAGGCGTACAGGGCCAGCACATGGTGTGTGGCGACGGCGACGGCCTCCCGCTGCCAGCGCGGCACGTAGGCCCCGGGCTCGGTGGTCTCGTCTCCTTCCAGGACGTAGATCAGGGGACTGGACATGTCGAAATCGGTGAACGGTTCGGTGCTGCGGCCGCGGCGGCATGCCGCCGCCAGCCCGGGATCGCGGCCGATCTCACGGAGCTTCTCGGCGAGCCGAGGATGCCAGGGCGGCGGGGCGCTTCGGCCGGGTGGTGCGGTCATGCGGCGGTCTCCGGATCGTTGACGTCGGCAGGGTCGTCGGGCGGGGTGAGGAACAGCTCGCTGAGGGCCTTGGCCAGGGCATGGTGGAAGTACAGGGAGGCCAGGGCGGCGTCTATGTGCTGGGCCTGGTCGCCGTCGCCTTCTTGCTGCCCCCGGAAGGCGGCCGGCGGCGCTCCGTCCAGCAGCGCTTGGGCCTGGGCGCGCAGGATGCGCCGGGCCTGGTGGGCCCAGCGGTCCAGGGCCTCGTCCGGGTCGGCGTCCTCGTCCTGGGCCGCGGTGGCCAGCCAGCGCCGAAACGGCGCATCCAGGGCCGCATACGCGTTCTCGCGGGCCCGCTCGCGGTGTCCGGCCAACAGGGCTTCCTCCGAGCGGCGGCAGCCCGCGGCCACGATCAGGTTCTCCGCCAGGTGGGCCAGGGCACGCACCGCCTGCTCGCTGGCCTCGACGGCGGTCAGGACGGCATCGCGCCAGTCGCTGTCCTGGGCCGAGAGCGCTGCCACCGGCAGCGGCAGCACGTCCCCGTAGGCTTCCTCGATCACCGAACTCTGCGTGCCGTACTCGAAGCCGACCGCCAGCACCCGCAGCGGCATCCCCTTCAGTGCCGCCGCCCGCTCCCGGCTTCCGAGCCGGGCCAGCACCGCCGGCCCCCGCATGGCGGGGGCGTCCTTGGCGCCCGCGGCGGTGGTCGACTCCGCGTGGGCCAGCAGCGGCCCCAGCCCGCGCCACAACTGCCGCTCCA
This sequence comes from Streptomyces sp. NPDC018019, assembly GCF_044327805.1. Classification (NCBI taxonomy): domain Bacteria; kingdom Bacillati; phylum Actinomycetota; class Actinomycetes; order Kitasatosporales; family Streptomycetaceae; genus Streptomyces; species Streptomyces sp. NPDC018019. The sequence goes on from NZ_JBIRGD010000040.1 coordinate 20,572, forward strand.
CGCGGTGGCGCACGGGCCAGTACACCAGCGGGAAGCTGCGCTTGCGCTCCAGATTCGGGCTGCGCTTCCACGCCGAGTGCGGCTCGCAGCTCATCCAGCCCCGCAGGTCTTGGCCCGTCTCCAGGGCAATCCGGTCCCCGGCGCACACGACCACCTGCCGCACCACCACCCCGCCCGCCGGGCCCGGTTCCGGCTCGAGACGGATACGGCGCGCCGGCCAGGTGTACAGCTCCACCGGCCCCCGCGGTGCCCGCTCCTCCCATTGCCCGGTCAGCGGCGCACGCTCCCACACCGGCAGGTCCTCCACGCCAGTTTCGAAGGCTGGCATCGGCAGCAGGTTGCACATCAGGGTGTGCCACAGCGTCGGCCCCAAGGGCATGACCACACCCAGCAGGCCCAGCGAACCGACGGGGTTGCCCGTCGTTTTGCCTGCCTTCACCTTCGGGTCGTCGGCCGCACCGGTTTTGATTGCCGCGGTGTCCCAGGCGTGGGCGTGCAGCAGCCACCGGGCCGCCTGTGCCGGGCTCAACGCATCCGGCCGGTCGTCGCGTTGCGCGGAAAACAGCGGCACATTGTTACCGCTGGCCACATGCGGCACCAGCAACGCGACGGTCTTCGTCGCACCGTTCTGCGCCCGCAGCCCGCCGGCCTGCAGGAACGGCGCCCGCGCGTCGAACAGGTCGAACCGCGACCGCTGCTCCTCCAGATACGTGGTGATCGCCGATGCGTCGAAAGCGCCCTGCTGCCACCAGGCGCCCCACTGCCGCCCGTCTGCCGGCCCCCGCAAAGCCCGGTGGACCACCGCGAGCAACAAGCGGAGCACCGGCGGGACTTGCGACGGCGTGTCCAAGTCCAGGGTGCGCACCTGATGAGCGCGCAGCAGCACCTGGCGCACGGACAGCTCTGCACGGCTGCCGTCCTCCAGAACGACCGGCAGCCAGCCCTCATCGACCAAGTTGAAGTGCACAAACCGCCACCGTTCTCAGCACGGGCCGGAATCCGGACGGCCACATCTTGCAGGCGGTCGCCGGGTGTTCGTCATATCTACACGACGCCACTGACAACGGCGGCCCGGACCCGGGGGTACCCGCGAAGTTCGCGCTGCGGGTCCGTCTTCGGTGAGGGAAACGGCGAGACAGGTGGGGCATGGGATGCCACAGCAGCAAGCCGATCACCACAGGGACGACTGCCGGGCCAGCCCATCACCGCATGAGCTGCGTCATGTCGGCGTCGGTCGGTCCCGAGCCGCAGCTCTGAGCTGTTCACTCTCTCCTGTGTAAAGTAAGTAAAATCAGCAACCTCGGACTGTAACGTCGCAGGTCACGAACTGTCCGCTCCGCGCACGCGGAGATGAGCCCGCGGGACCTGTTGCCCGCTGTCCAGACACTCGGTCCGCTCCGCGCACGCGGAGATGAGCCCTCGCCGCCCGCTACCGCAAATCACAGCCAGTGGTCCGCTCCGCGCACGCGGAGATGAGCCCCTCGCCATGCAGGCCCGGCTGGAGGGGCGCCAGTCCGCTCCGCGCACGCGGAGATGAGCCCGCGGTGAGCAGTCCGCTGATCCACAGCGGCTGGGTCCGCTCCGCGCACGCGGAGATGAGCCCTGCCACGCCGCGAGCGACTGCACCTTCGACACGTCCGCTCCGCGCACGCGGAGATGAGCCCGCGGCGCCGGCGCCGGTCGAGTCGATGGCGTCCGTCCGCTCCGCGCACGCGGAGATGAGCCCTGGCTCGCCCACGGCCGCACGGCGCCGTCATCGTCCGCTCCGCGCACGCGGAGGTGTTCCCCTTGTCATGGGTGGGGATGTGGTCGGTGATGGTGTCCGCTCCGCGCACGCGGAGGTGTTCCCCCGCGCTACCCCGAGTACGTCATCCCCACCGAGTCCGCTCCGCGCACGCGGAGATGTTCCCTTCTATGGGTCCTACCAGGACGGCATTGTGGCGTCCGCTCCGCGCACGCGGAGGTGTTCCCCGGTGCTGAAAGAGCTGGAGGAGAAGAACCTGGTCCGCTCCGCGCACGCGGAGGTGTTCCCCTGGGCTATGCCAGCGCAAGCGCGGCCCGCAAGTCCGCTCCGCGCACGCGGAGGTGTTCCCGGCCCCGGCCGGGCCGGAGTAATCCCAGGATTGTCCGCTCCGCGCACGCGGAGATGATCCCTGCACGCTTTGCCCCTGCTCGGTGCCGACGCGGTCCGCTCCGCGCACGCGGAGGTGTTCCCAGCCGCGATGCAGGCACGTTCCTGCGCTATGCGTGAACGCTGCGCACGCGGAAATGTGCCCGGCTCGGAAGTGTGACCATCCGCGGCGGTTCTGTTCGGACCGGTGATGCAAGGCGCGTCATCAGCGATCGCGAACGCTGCGGGCGCAGACGGAGCGCTCAGGGCACCTGACGGCGGTGCACGCGCAGCGTAGTGGACGTTGCGGGAGGAGGACGCGGGTCGAAATATCTCGGACGGAGGGGAGCCGGAGCCGCTGAGCGGCCCGTGTGGGGCCCACCGCGTCAGCGTGGCGGCGTGCTGCTCAGAATCGGCGATAGGGGGTCTGCTGGGCCTCTGTTACGGCGGCCCGGGCCCCTTCGGGTGGTGGCGTCGCGTCCGCCGCTGGGTGGACGATGGCGGCACGGCTGGCCGGCGGGCTCGGGAGGTAGGCGTCATGGGATGGGTGGACCCGCAGTGGATTCCGGTGTTGCAGCGCGACGGCCGGTATGTGCGGCTGCTCAACCTGACTCAGCGGCTCCTCGAAGAACGCGAGCGGGAGCAGCCGGTGCCGAAGTGCAGCTGTACGGGCGGCCAGACCACCGTCGTGGACGACCAGGGCAACCAGACCACCGTGCGGTGCGACGCGTGCGGCGGGACCGGGGAGCTGCCCACCTACGCCGACAACGAGGACAACGGGAAGGCCGGGGGCGATCCCGAGTAGCGCAACCGTGGCGATATGACCACGGTTGCCCGGCAACCTTGGCTCTCTGGGCAGCGGTTGGCCGCGCGGCACCCCGGCCAAGCAATCTTGGGGCAGAACCCCAAGAGCGCCGGGGCACTGAGGTCCCGGAAGGACCGCAGTCACGCGGAGCGACACGCACACTGTGACGGCCGCTGTGACCAGAGCTGTGACAAGCCGTTGTGACCGCCCGGTTCCTTCGACCCGTGTGGCCGCGCGTGCCTGCGCGCACGCGCGCGAAGAGGCCGGGCCCGGCTACCGTCCGTCAACCGCACTGCCGGGTCCTACCGGGACCTCGCAACCGGTGCGTCCGTCGTACTGACGGACGCAATCGCTGATCTTCGCGGCGCCGTGAAAATCTCCAAGCGATCCCCTGCAGTAGCTGTGGCCTGCCTATTTGTCAGCACCGGCAAGTAGTCTGGAACAGCAGGGAGTTACGTTCTTCGGTGAGGGATGCGGGGGCGAGGCATGGCGGAGATCAAGAAGGTCACGCTGAAGAACGGCAAGGTCCGGTACCGGTCGGTGATCGACGCCGGACGTGACGAGAATGGCAAGCGCATCCAGGTGACCATCACGCGGGACCTGCGGAAGGAAGTCGAGGCGGAAGCGGGGCGCATCGTCGCGCAGCGAGCCGCGGGCACCTTCATCGTCCCCAGCAAGATCACGCTGGGGGAGTGGCTTGACCAGTGGCTGGAGTACAAGCGGCGCGATGTCGAAGAGACGACGATCCGCAACTACCGGATGGCCCTGGTGCACTTCTACGACCGGCTCGGGCATGTACGCCTGCAAGAGCTGACCGAGGACCAGATTCAGGACGCCACCGACGACATCGTCCGCCAGGGCCGACGGCGTGGCGGCGAGCCGGGTACGCGCATGGCGGTGTCCACGGCCGAGGGCATTCTGACCCGCCTCAAGGAGGCGTTGAGCCGGGCGATCGTCCGCAAGCTGATCGCGGTGAGTCCGGCGCAGCACGTGCGGGTGGCGCTGGTGGACAAACCGACAAGCGGGAGCGCCCCAAGGTCAAGCCGTGGTCCGTCGATGAGGTGCAGACGTTCATCCGGGGCATCGAGTCCGACCGTCTGTACGCGCCGCTTCTGCTCTCATTGATGGGGCTGCGGCCGGCGGAGGTGTGCGGCCAGCGCTGGGCGGACATCGATCTGAATCTGGGCACGCTGGATATCACCAACACGCGGACGATGGTCGGCAACATGAAGGTGCTGGAGAAGGACACCAAGACGGTGTCCGGCGAGCGTGCGCTGCCGCTGCCGAAGTGGCCGTGGGAGGCGCTGAAGAGGTTCCGTGCTCAGCAGGCGCGGGAGAAGCTGGCCGCGGGCGCGGGGTACACCGACACCGGGTACGTCGTGGTCGATGAACTCGGGCTGGCACTGAACACGCGGCATCTGCGGGAGCACGCTTACCGGCTCATGGAGGAGCTGGGGCTGCGCCGCGTGCGGCTGTACGACGCCCGGCACTCGTGCCTGACCTACCTCGCGGTGAACGGCGTGCCGGACATCGTGCTGGCCGCGTGGGCGGGGCACACGAACGCGAATTTCACCAAGCGTAAGTACGTGCACGTGGCGCCCGAGGACATGCGGGCCGCTGCGGCGGCGTGGGACACCTTCCACGGCGGAGATCCAAAAGCTGGTGTGTGAGAAATTGTGAGAGTTGATCTCTCTGGAGATGCCTCACATGGCCCCTGACCAGGGCAGTTAGTGAAGCACGTAGAACAGTGACGAGAGTCTACTGGTCACCTGACACCCACCAAGGCCACCCCTCTGACCTGCGAAAACGACGGCGTCTCTTGATCAACCGGGAGAGCGGTGGGGGACGGGATCATCCAGAGACCACCAGCGGCCCAGCGAGAACTGCCCCACTGCTCCCGCCGGGCTGCGACTTGCCGGCCACCGCCCACCAGCAGCCCAAGGCCCTGCTCGTACTTGTCCGGGAGGGTGTGAGGGTCCACCCGGGCGCTCGGGGGTGGTGGGGCATCTGGTCCGCGAGCCGAATACGTCTCAGTGGCCAGTTGGAACTCCCCTGGCGGTCAGTTGGTGGGGAGGTATCTGGCCGCTGGTGATCACTCGGCGTCCTGCCGTGGGATTTCGCCGAAGACCATGCGGAGACCGCGGGCAGTGTCCACGTACTCGCGGACCCGGTGGACCAGGCTGTCCCGCAGTTCGATGACGAAGCAGTAGTCGTTGCTGTAGTGGTTGCCGTTGGCGAGCGTTGCCGTCATGGCTGCTTCCACGGCTGCCCGCTCGCCGTCGATGTGAACCCCGCGGAAGGTGACCGCGAGGTCACGCGCGTACAAGCGGGGGAAGTCCTGGGCGAAGAAGCGGACGATCGCCTCCCTGCCGACCATGTGATGGGTTCCCCCGAGTGCGACGGCGGTGGCGTTCCCAGGGGGAGACAGCCATTCGGCGTCCTCGGTGAGGACGGCGGAGATCCGGTCCGGGTCGTTACTGGCGAACGCCTGGAAAGCATTCTCGATGATGTTGTGGTTCATGAAACCACTGTCGTCTCGAGTGTGTGTCGGCGTATTGGACAAATGTTCCTTGCGGTCCCCGCATAGAATGGGGTGGTGCGATCCACGCGATTACCCGCGCGCGAGCATGAGGCGGTGGCCAGGTGGGATGTTGCGAGACCGCCGTGGCCCAGCCGGACAGTCGGCGTCGGTCTGGCCGGATTCCGTGACCGCAACGCGGGCCCGGTCGAGATGCGGGTGATCCCGCATCCGGCCGTCACGCTGGTTCTGGAGTTCGGTGACGGTCCGCTCGTCGTGGACACCGCCATGCGCCGGCAGCAGATGAGCAGCCTTGTCACCGGGTTGCTGCACGGCGCTCTTCACGTGCGGGGCGAGAACATCGAGTGCGTGGAGGTACGTCTGTCCCCGGTGGTCGCGTACGCGGTGCTGGGCACCTCCCCGGCGGAGCTGGAGCACACGGCGGTGAATCTCGATGACCTGTGGGGCCGGGGAGCGCCACGGATCCGGGAGCAACTCAGCGAAGCCCGGTCGTGGCAGGAGCGTTTCGCCTTGACGGACGCCTTGCTCGCCTGCCGGGCGGAGACGGGGCCCTCCGTGGATCCCCAGGTGGCCTGGTCCTGGCACCGGATCGTCGGGAGCCGCGGCCGGGTCCGGATCGACGAACTGGCGGACGAGGTCGGGTGGAGCCGCAAACGCCTGTGGTCCAGGTTCCGGGCGCAGGTCGGTCTCCCGCCCAAGCGCGCCGCGAAGCTGGTCCGTTTCGACCATGCCGTCCGCCGCTTGGCGATGGGGGAGGGCGCGGCCCGGATCGCGGCGGACGGTGGCTACGTCGACCAGTCCCATCTGCACCGCGATGTCCTGGAATTCACCGGGGTGACTCCGGCCGCCGTGGCCCGCGAACCAGGGCTGGCGGTGGACGACATCGCGTGGGCGGACACGGCGTAGGTGAGACGGACCGATACCCCGCCGCGCTGAAATGTTTTCTTGTCCCTACGTGGAGTGTGTCGAGAGTGTCCCTCCCGCTTACACCGCGCCCAGCTGTTGGACCTCGACCTCCACGGACCAATTGTAAGGAAGCCACTTGTTGTAGACGTTGTACCGGTTTTTGATCCACCCTCGGAAGTCCTCGCCCCACTGCTCGCCGGAAGGCGTCAGCTCGGTCACGCAGCCCTCCCAGCCGGAGTCGCGGATGCTCAGTGTGAACGGCTTCCCTTTTCCGTCGGCGGTGAATACGCGCTCGGCGCAGGCCCACTTGTCCTCGTCATCGTAATGGACCTTGGTCTCTACTCCGCCCAGCTTGCATGTGAAAGTGTCGTAGTAGTGCCACAGGTAAAGTTGGTCGTCGCAGGCGAGCCGCTTGACCTGTAGTCGGTACTTGTAGGCGCCCGGGGTTTCGAATTCCCACTGGATTTTGTCGTAGGTGGTCTTCTCACTCATCTGGGCGATCTTGTTGGGTTCCAGCTGCTTGAGGGTGTAGCCGATGACGGCGTATTCCTCCAGCGGCTGCTCCTGGCCCTTGAAGTAGTCGGAGATCGTGCCGTTGACGAGCGCTTCGTGCACGACTTCCGGGCTCCCGCCGTGGCTTTGGATGGAGATCTCGGACTGCCTCAGGACCTGCTGGTACCGCTCCTTCACCTTTGCGTCCAGGTTGGCGAAGCCCTCGCGGCTCGCTTCGATGGCGGCGTTGAGCTCCAGTTCACTGGTGCGACTGTGGATGAAAGCGGTCAATACGAACCCGTAGGTGATGTCCGACACGAGCAGTGGCGGATTGTCCGGACCGATCGCCTTGTATTCGTTCTCCAGTCGGTCGAGCACCTCCTCGGTGAACTCGTCACTGAAGAGGTCGTTGGCGTCCTGCCACACTGACGTTGCTGTGAACGCGCGCTCGCGCAGGTAGAGCGCGACACAGTTCTTGGTCTCTTTCCGGCGGAACTCCGTGGCGATACTCGCCGAAAAGCCGCCGAACTGCGCGGAGATGCCCAGGTCGAGGGAGAGTTCTTTGCTCGCATAGGCGGTGGTCTGCCGGAGGGCGATGGAAGGCGAGCGGTTTTTCTTGCCTTCCACGGCATTCTTGATGGCGTCGAGCACCTTTGCCCCGTCCGGCTCCTCCACTTCGGCATGCTCGCCGGCCGAAAGAGCGTCGATGGCGATTTTCAGGGTACCGCGGCAGTCGGCTCCGATTCCTACCGGTACCAGCTTGCCGCTCTTGATGGCTTCGTCCGACCTGACGATCTGACCCGGCCACATGGTATTCGCGTCCGGGGTGAAGGTGAGGATTTCGTAAGGGGTTCTGGTCGAGGTGATCTTCTGTTGCGTCCCGTCCACCCCGCCGCTGTGGATGTCCTCCGGGTCGCCCTCTGCTTCGTCCCCGTCTTTCTCGTGCGGAGCCAGGGTGTCCCACTTCGCCCAGGTGACGAGCCGCTTCCGCAGGTCGACTTTGCCGCCGCGCATGCCGGTCTCCAGCGCCGAGGAGCGGACGGGCGCGCCGTCGCGGAAGGCGTACACCAGGTACGCGCCCTTCTCCGGGCCGTGTTCGCCTCCCGGCACCACCAGGTCCTCGACCCGGGCGGCCTGGTCGAGCACGTGCGGCTCGGAAGGCGTCTGTGCGGCCTCGGCGGGCCGACGAACCAGCTTGTACGTGTCCGCGGTGACGCCGGGCTGCCACTTCACCCGCCATGTGCCGTCCGCATCCCGCACACTCCGGGCGGGAGCGGGCGTGTTCTCCGCGGTGGCGGACTGGTTTGCAGGGCGGTGGGGCATGGTCATGTCCTTTCCGTGCGGTGCTGGTGGAGCAGATGCGGTCCGGGGCAGGCGAAATGGGCTGGCCCACACCACCAGCGGGCCGGCGGGGCACCGCAGCGCACCAGCTGGCGGTCGGGCCGTCCGCACGCCTCGGCGCCGGTTGCAGACCACGTTGGTCACCGTAGGGACTCCATGCTGGGAAATCCGGCATTTCGCGCATAGGGGTTGGGGCCTTGACGGGACTGGTAGTAGTGCAGTCGGCGTACGGCCCGCCGCGATGTGCGCGTCCAGACGTTGGCGATGTCAGTGGGTGCCTGGAAAGGTGCCGTCATTGCTGAGCCGGTTCATGTCGCGGCGGCCCGGATTGTTTCTCTCGTGACTGTCTCCATGAGGCGGCGTGTCGCCATGGTGGGGCACTCCTGACCGGCCGCCTGTCATGATATGGCCATATCATCACTTTGTTCACTCGTCAGCGTCATATTCCTTTTGCTCCGCTCGCCGGAGATTTGAGCCGCAAAAGCGCGGGCATGCCCATGAGTGATAGCGGGGAATTCGAAGTGTTCGCCTGGCGGCGTCGGTCTCCGGCGGCAGGTTTCTTCCCCGTCGCGGGGTCCGGCATGCCGTAAATGCTGTTTCCGTGGCCCCTCCCGTGTCCGCCGCTGCGCGAAGGCGCGCACGGCCTCCGCCGTGCCTGCGTGAAAGAAAGGGAGCGAAGTATGTACGCGAATTCTCTGGACACGTTCGTCAGGTCGGCGGTCCACAAGAAAGAGATCATGATCATTCACCGGGTGACGGGCGGCTACCTCACCCAGGGCTGGGACCTCCAGATCAGCTCCGACCCGATCGATGAGATCAAGGACAAACGGCACCTGTGGGTCGTCCAGCTGGACGGCTACCTGAAGAACAACACCGTCTTCACGCTGACCAACCAGTCCAGCGGAAAACGGCTTTCAGTCAACAAGGACAATCCGCGGACGGGCATGGAGTTCACCGACCCCCAGCCGCCCGGCGCCACGGACAACAAGCTCGCCGAGGCCCAGCGCTTCTACGTGCTGCCCATGTGCTGCGGCGGCTACTCGCTGGTGCCCGTGCTGTGGCCCGACTACTGCCTGGGGCCCATGGACAACCGCCCCCAGCCCGGGTGCGACCGGCCCATCCTGCACCACGGCAACGACTCGTCGCTGAACTGCTCGCACGACTTCGTCCTGCCCTACAACGGGCCCAAGCGCAAGGACCCCACCGATGTCGACCTGGGCGGCGGCTCGGGCGGAGGTGGCGGCCAGAGCTGACGCCACACACCTCGGGACTGCTGCGGCACTGGAGACGGAAGGTCAAACGCGACCCCGCCGGACGAGCGCGTCATGGTGCTGCTGGAGAGCGGGGGACATGGCGACACGGTCCTTTTCGAGAAGGTTGCGGGCCATTGCGTCCGCAGCCTTCTCTCCCTTTTCAAATGCCTGGGCGATGTGCTCGGCATGCGTGGGTTTGAGACTTTCGCCGAACGGCGCTTCGTAAGAGTCGGTGATCGCTTCGATCAGGCAAGGGCCCTCATGCGCCATCGCCTCCCGGAAGACGGCTGCCGCCTCCGCGGGTTCCTGGATACGGAAACCTCTCAGTCCGCATGCCTCGGCGACCGCCTTGAAGTCGACAGGGTGAAGCTCGCAGCCGTGCTGGGGGTTGCCCAGCAGTGCGGTCTGCTCCCACACCTCCAGGGCGAGGGAATTGTTGCGCAGCACCACGACTTTGACGGGAAGCCGGTACTGCGCGAGGGTGGCGAGCTCGCCCAGGCCCATGGACATCGATCCGTCACCGGTGAAGGCGATGACCGGCCGGCCGGGGTGGGCGAGTTGCGCACCGATGGCGTACGGCAGGGCGGAGCCCATCGTGCACAGCGTGCCGGAGAAGGAGTAGTTCATCCCCTCACGCAGCATCAGCCGGCCGGCCCAGGCGGTGACGCTCCCGGCATCTCCGGTGACGATCGCGCGGTCCGGCAGCGCTTTGGACAATTCCCAGGTGACCACCTGTGGGCGCATCGGCGTGCCGGAGGAAGCGGCCTGCTCCCCGATCAGCTTCCACCACTTGCGATACGTCTGCTGAGCCCGCTCCAGAAATGAGCGGTCGCTCCTGGGCTCCAACTCCGGCAGCAGCGCCTCCAGCACCACTGCGGCATGGCCGACGAGCCCGACCTCGACGGGATAACGCAGCCCGATGCGGTCGGCATTCAGGTCGATCTGTACGCCGCGCGCCTGCCCGGGTTTCGGCCAGAAATCGTAGTACGGGGTGGAGGAGCCGACGATCAGGAAGCCGTCGCAGTCGTCGAATGCTTCATGAGACGCCGGAGTGCCGATCAGCCCCATGCCGCCGGTGGTGTACGGGCTGTCATCGGGCACGCAATCCTTGCCCAGGCCCGCCTTGACGATGGGCGCGCCCAGGGCCTCGGCTACCCGCTCCAGCGACTGCCCGGCCCCGCGCGCCCCGGCACCGGCGCAGATCGTCACCCGCCGGCAGGCATTGAGCACTTCGGCCGCCTTGCGGATCTGCTCGGCGGGCGGCACCACCTCGAACGGCTGCACCGCCAGTGACGTGTGCCCGGGTACGTTCTTGTCCGAGGGCGTGTCCTGCTCCGCCGTCCAGGACTGCACATCGATCGGGATGGCCAGGTGTGAGGGAGTGCGGTTCATCAGAGCGCTGCGCATCGCCAGATCGGTCGCGGCGACCGCGTGGGCCGGGCCCATGACCCGTTCGGAGAACATGCACGCCTGCTCGAACAGCCGGTCCGAGGGGATGTCCTGGAGGAAGTGGGCGCCCACCGTGTCGTGGTAGGACAGGCCGGTGATCGCGATCACCGGGGCGCCGTCGATCCGCGCGTCGTACAGGCCGTTGAGCAGATGGATCGCGCCGGGGCCCGCGGTGGCCACGCAGGCGGCGGGGCGGCCGGTGAATTTGGCGTACCCCACACAGGCCAGCGCCGCGTTCTCTTCGTGCCGTACGTGGACCAGCCGCATTCCCGGATGCGTGCGCAGAGCCTCGAAGAAGCCGTTGATCTGGTCACCGCAGATGCCGAAACAGGTGTCCACCCCCCAGGCGAGGAGCCGCTCGACGATCAAGTCGGAGGTGGTCCTGGACGCCGTCTCGGCCATAGGAGCAAGCCTTCCGTTCCCTCCGGGCGCCTGGCGGCGCCGACAAGCCGACATACACAACGGCGATGGAAGACCACGGTAGGGACCCGCCCGACAGTGCCGCGCGCCGAACGTGCCATCCGGGGTGCATGCGCTCGGGCATGATCATCTTCATGGAGAACACGCATCTGCCGACCACCGAGGCCGCAGTCGCCGCGATACGCGACATCGCACGGGAACGGGAACTGACGATGTCGGTCACCGAGGACATCGGCGCGGACCGGACGTCGCGCCGTACATCGGCCACGCCCTTCACGGTGTGCGACCCCGACGGGTCGCTGCCGCACGAGGCGTTCGTGGAGCTGGCGGGCTCACCGTCGGTGAGTGTCCAGCTCTTCCCCGAGGACGATGCGAAGATCACCGTTGACGGCGTGGAATTCCACGACGTCCCCCGCGACTCCGTCCCCGCGTTCCTCAGGTCCGTCTATGGCGGCCTCGCCTTCATCAAGGCCCGGCTGTTTCCCCCGGGACAGTGGCTCGTCGTGCCACTGCCCGGGGACGAGACGTACAAGGAACTGATCGTCGGCCCCGGCCTGACGCCCTGGCAGGCTCGCAGCATCCGCTAGCGGCATGCCGCCGGAGACCGGACCTGGGCGCTCGGCCCGGGGCGGTGCCGGGGCGGACACCGGCTCGGCCGGGTTATAGGTTCCGGCGCCCGACGCGGATCGGTTCCGGAGGCCCCCGTCACCGGGCTCAGGGCGTGGGGGCGGTTGCCAGCGCAGCTGGTCGGGGCCGGGTCAGTTTTCGTACGGGAGCAGGTCGGGGCGCTTGGGTGGGCGGCCGTCTCCGCTGGATCGGCCGGTGAGTCGCCTGCCGATCCACGGCACCAGGTGCTGCCGCGCGAAGCGCACGTCCGCGGTGCGCCGTGCCGTCCACCGTGGTGGGACGAACGTGGGCAGCGGCGCGTCCCAGTCGCACTCGGCCGGATAGCCGAGGGCCTGCCAGACGGCCTCGGCCACCCGTTCGTGCCCGGCGGTGTTCAGGTGGAGCCTGTCCTCCGCCCACATCCGCGGATCGGCCAGCGCGCGCGAGGAGAAGAGGTCCACCACGATTGCGCCGTGCCGTTCGGCCAGCGCGTCGATGTGGGCGAAGAGCTGCTCCATGCGCGGCCGGAACCGCTCCAGGACCGGACCCTGCCGTCCGGGGCTGCGCATCAGCACGAGCTGGCCGCAGTCCTTGGCCAGCCGGCCTGCTGCTTCCTCCAGGAGGGCGCAGACCCGGTCCACGTCGCACTTCGGCCGCAGCACGTCGTTCAGCCCGCCCACCAGGGTGACCAGGTCGGCACCCATCGCGGCAGCGGGGCCGGTCTGCTCGTCGACGATCTGCCCGATCAGCTTGCCGCGCACCGCGAGATTGGCGTAGCGGAAGCCGGGAGTGCGGGCCGCGAGCCGTGCGGCCAGCAGATCCGCCCAGCCCCGGTACGAGCCGTCCGGCCGGGCGTCGGACATGCCCTCGGTGAAGCTGTCGCCCACCGCGACGAAACTGGTGTAGGTGGCATTGATCTCCATGGCGGGAGGCATCCTACCTGTGGGGAGAGGCGCCCCATCTGTGGTTGGGGAGGGCCCCGTGCCCCTGCGCCTCCCGGAGCCCCGCGCCTACTCCCGCGAGGCGCCCCCGACCGGCCCGACCTTCTTGGGCTGCTGCTGGAGCACCAGTTCCCGCAGCACGTCCTCCATCGTGACCAGCCCCGCCAGCCGGCCGTCCTTGCCGATCACCGCCGCCAGGTGCGTACGGGAGGCACGCATCGCCGACAGGACGTCGTCGAGCGGGGTCTCGGCCCGTACGCGGGCGATCGGCCGGAGGGCGGAAAGGGGGAACGGCAGATCGCGCGGCGAGGCGTTGAGAGCGTCCTTGACGTGCAGGTATCCGAGGATGCGCTGGGTGCTGTCGACGACCGGGAAGCGCGAGAAACCGGAAGCGGCGGCCAGCTCCTCCACGCCTTCGGGAGTGATGCCGAGCCGGGCCGTGACCACCTTCGCGACCGGCACGACCACATCGGCGACCGGGCGGCGGCCCAGCTCCAGGGCGTCCCGCAGGCGTTCCTTCGCCCGGTCGTCCAGCAGCCCGGCGGCCTGCGAGTCCTCGACCATCTTCGCGAGCTGGTCGTCGGAGAAGGTCGCGGCCACCTCGTCCTTGGCCTCCACCCGCAGCAGCCGCAGCAGGGTGTTGGCGAACGCGTTGATCGCGAAGATCACCGGGCGCAGCGCCCGGGCCAGCGCGACCAGCGGCGGCCCCAGCAGCAGGGCCGTGCGCACCGGCTCGGCCAGCGCCACGTTCTTCGGCACCATCTCGCCGAAGAGCATGTGCAGGTACGTCGCCACGGCCAGCGCGAGGACGAAGGAGATGGGGTGGACCAGGGCGTCCGGCACGCCGACCGCGTCGAAGGCCGGCTCCAGGAGGTGGGCGATGGCGGGCTCGGCGACGGCACCGAGCACCAGGGTGCACAGGGTGATGCCCAGCTGCGCGGCCGCCATCACCGCGGAGACGTGCTGGAGGCCCCACAGGACCCGGTCGGCACGGCGGTCGCCGTCCTCCGCGTGCGGCTCGATCTGGCTGCGGCGCACCGAGATCATCGCGAACTCGGCGCCCACGAAGAACGCGTTGACGACCAGCGTGAGCAGGCCGATGAACAGCTGGAGCGCGGTCATCGGGCATTCTCCCCGGCCTCGTCGGCGGTCTCCGGCAGCGGCGCGTGCAGCAGGACCCGCGCCGCGCGGTGGCCGGAGGCGTCCAGGACGTCCATCCGCCAGCCCGCGGCCTCGACGGTGTCCCCGGCGGCCGGGATCCGGCCCAGCTCGGTGGCGATCAGGCCGGCCAGCGTCTCGTACGGGCCCTCGGGCAGCCGCAGGCCGATCTGCTCCAGCTGGTCGGTGCGTACGGCGCCGTCCGCCTCGTAGCGGGCGCGGCCGTCCGCGTCGTCACCCGCCGGAGCCAGGTCCGGCGTCTCCATCGGGTCGTGCTCGTCGCGTACCTCGCCGACGACCTCCTCGACGATGTCCTCCAGGGTGACGACACCCGCCGTACCGCCGTACTCGTCGATGACCACGGCCATCGTCTGCTTGCCGGACAGCCGGTCCAGCAGTTTGTCCACGGTCAGCGTCTCCGGGACGAGCAGCGGTTCGCGCAGCAGCTCGGAGACCGGGTGGCGCGAGCGGCGCTCGGCGGGCACGGTCAGGACGTCCTTGATGTGGGCGACGCCCACCACGGCGTCCAGGCTGCCGCGGTAGACGGGGAAGCGGGACAGGCCGGTGGCACGCGTCGCGGTGGCCACGTCCTCGGCGGTGGACTGCACGTCCAGGGCGGTGACCTGCACCCGCGGCGTCATCACGTTCTCCGCGGTCAGGTCGGCGAGTGCGAGGGTACGCACGAACAGCTCGGCGGTGTCCGGCTCCAGCGCGCCTTCCCTGGCGGAGTGCCGGGCCAGCGCGACCAGCTCCTGGGGGCCGCGGGCGGAGGCCAGCTCCTCGGCGGGCTCCATGCCCATCCGGCGGATCATGCGGTTCGCGGTGTTGTTCAGGTGCCCGATGAGCGGCTTGAAGGCGGCGCTGAAGCCGCGCTGCGCGGTGGCGACCCGGCGGGCGACGGGCAGCGGGCTGGAGATGGCCCAGTTCTTCGGGACCAGCTCGCCGATGACCATCAGGACGACGGTGGAGACCGCCGTACCGAGGACCAGGGCCACCGAGTCCGCCGCGGACGGCGGCAGGCCGAGGGCGTCCAGCGGTCCGGCCAGCAGGGCGGCGATCGACGGCTTGGCGAGCATGCCGATGACCAGGCCGGTCACGGTGATGCCGAGCTGGGCGCCGGAGAGCTGGAAGGTCAGGCTGCGGACGGCCTTGAGGGCGCTGTCCGCGCCGCGTTCGCCGCGTTCCACGGCGCGTTCCAGATCGCTGCGTTCGACGGTCGTCAGCGAGAACTCGGCCGCGACGAACACGCCGCAGGCCAGGGTCAGGAGCAGGGCCACGGCCAGGAGGAGCAGCTCGGTCATCGGGTCACCTCCGTCCCATGATCGAACAGGACCGGGAGGTTCGCGCTCCGGGTGGAGGCGGTATGACAACTGGGAGGCTCGCCCATGGCTGGACGCTCACTCCTTTCACTGGAAGACGTGGGAACCATCCATCGTAAAGGATGGGCAAAGCGGGTGCGGCGGGCCGGACGGTGTGGGAAACGGGCGGGGAAGGCCCGGGGGCGGCCGGGGCGGCTCGGGGTCAGGGTCGTGCCAGTGGCTTGACCCACCGCCGCCAGTGGTCCTCGCGGTGGTACCCGGCAGCCGACCACGCCCGCTGGGCCCGCTCGTTCGATTCCAGCACCATGGCGTCCCCGCGCCGCCCGTCGACGGCCCGGAAGCGCCGCTCGGCCGCTTCGAGCAGCGCGGTCGCCACCCCCTGCCGGCGGTGCGAGGGGAGCACCGCCAGCCGGTACAGCGAGCACCGCCAGCCGTCGTAACCGGCGATCACCGAGCCGACCAGGAGCCCGCCGGACTCCGCGAGCAGGAGGGCCTGCGGGTCGCGTGTGACGAGGCGGGTCACGCCGTCCACGTCGTCCGTGATGGAGGTCCCCTCCGCCGCCTCGCGCCAGAAGGCGAGCACGTCCTCGGCGTCGCCCGGTACGGCCGTCCGTATCGCTATGTCGATCATGACCGGCAGCCAAGCACGGAAGGGCGCCGGGTCGCCATCGGCTTTCGCGATCCGAGACGTGAGCCGGGGCGTGATCCCAGAGGTGAGCCGGGGCGTGGTCCGAGATCGCGGCCGAGGCGCGGAGGGGCACCCTGGGGTGCCCCCTCGGGCTCCCCCTCGGCTTCCCTCAGCTCCCCTCAGCTCCCCTTCAGCTCCTCGATGACCGGCGCGAACGTCTCCATGAAGGGATCGAGCACGGTGATGTACGAGAAGCCGTAGCGCTCGCGGTGTTCGCGGAGCTGTTCGGCCATCTGCGCGGCCGTGCCGATCAGGAGCGTCGGCACCCGCAGGGCCTGCTCCTCGTCCACGCCGATGTGGTTCCCGACGAGCTCCCGCGCCTTGCTGCGCCGGTCGTCGGTGACCAGGACCTGCTGGACCAGGACGTTCAGCTCGGCCGGCGCCGCCCGGTCCGCGGCGGCCATCCGGTAGACGGCGAGCCTGTCGTCGAGCGCTTCCGGCGTCAGGAGTTCGAGGACGCCTTCCGGCTTGCCGGGGGCCGCCCGGGCGCCGGTGAAGGCCACGATGTCCGCGTGCCGGGCGGCGAACCGCAGCATGCGCGGACCGTTGCCGCCGATGAGCAGCGGAGGCCGGGGCCGCTGGGCCGGCTGCGGCGCGTGCTCGGTGTCGCCGAAGAGGCGGTCCAGCTCCTCGACCGTACGGAAGAGGTGGTCCACCCGCTCGCGCGGAGAGCCCCAGGGCAGGCCCGCCCTGTCGTGCTCGTCGCGTACATAGCCGGTGCCCAGGCCCAGTTCGAGCCGGCCGTCGGTGAGGAGGTCGGTGGTGGCCACCTCGCGGGCGAGCAGTGCCGGGTTCCAGAATCCCGCGTTGAGGACGAAGGTGCCCAGGCGCGGGCGCTCGGTCGCCTCGGCGGCGGCGATCAGCGGGGGGAACGGTGCGGGGAAGCCGAGGTGGTCCGGTACGAGGAGGACGTCGTACCCCAGTTGCTCGGCCTGGCGGCACCTCTGCCGCCACCCGGCCCCGGATTCGATGGTGAACATGTTGACGCCGAAGCGGAACGGACGTGGCATGGGGCCCCCTTGGTGACGTGCGCGGCGGTGGACCGGCGCGCGGCGGTCGCGTGGTGCGGACGGCTGGTGAGTGTAGTGGAGGTTCGCTTTTCATCGAACCATGGGTGTGCGCCGACGCCCCGTCACTCATGGGCGATGGCGGCCAGTACGTTGAGCCGGGACGCGCGCAGGGCGGGCAACAGTGCAGCCAGCAGCCCGACGACCACGGACCCGACCACCACCGCGGCCACCGTGGACCACGGGACCGCGAACGCCGTCAGCCCCTCCAGCGCCAGTACCCGTTGGGTGGCGGCTCCCCAGACCAGGCCGAGCCCCAGGCCCAGAATCGCGCCGAACAGGGCGATCACCACCGACTCCAGCCGGATCATGCGGCGCAACTGCTTCCTGGACAGGCCGACGGCCCGTAGCAGCCCGATCTCACGGGTGCGTTCCACTACGGCCAGGGCCAGGGTGTTGACCACCCCGAGCACCGCGATCACGATGGCCAGCCCCAGCAGTCCGTACAACAGGTTGAGCAGGCCCTGGATCTGGCCGCTGACCAGCTCCTTGTAGTCGGCCCGGTCGTTCACCCGGACCTGCGGGAACGGTGCGAGCGCCCGCTCCAGACCCGCCCGCAGCCGCTGCGGGTCGGTCCCGTGCGCGGCGTTCACGTACACCACGGAGTCCTGGCCGCGCGGCACGTACTTCTCCAGAGTGGCCATCCCCATGAAGACGCCCCCTTGAGCGCTGGGTCCGGAGCCGGAATCCGCCGTCAGCGCGCCGACGGTGAACCGGGCGGGCCGCCCCGACGGCAGCACCGCGTCCAGCCGGCCGCCCACCCGCAGACCGTGCTCCTGCGCGAACTTCCGCTGTACGGCGACCCGTCCGGGCGCCAGCGCCGCGGCGGTGCCGCCCGCCGTGTACGACACGTTGCCCACCGAGTCGAGGTCCCGGTCGAAGGCCCCGGCCACGGTCGTGACGGACCGGCCGTCGGGCAGGTTCAGCCTCAGGGGGACGATCCGCTGGCGTACGACCGTGCCGGCCCCCGGCGTCGCCCGCGGCCGCTCGGCGATCTCTCCGGAGAACGGCGCGAACGAGGCGTTCTGTATGACGAAGTCCGCACCCAGCATCCGGTCGATCTGCCGGGTGACCGACGCGGCGGCCGACGCCCCGGCGACCGCCAGGCCGGCCACCAGCGCCAGTCCGACCATCAGGGCCGACGCGGTGGCGCCCGTACGGCGGGGGTTGCGCAGCGCGTTGCGGCGGCTCATCCGGCCGACCGCGCCGAACGCCGGCTCCAGCCCACGCCCGAGCAGCCGGATCACCGGGCGCACCAGCAGCGGACCGACGATCACCATGGCCACCAGCGTCAGCAGTACGCCGAGCGCCAGCAGCGTCCCGGCCACCGCCGTCCGGGCACTCAGGGCGCAGCCCACGAGCGCGGCCGCGCCCGCGGCGCCCACCAGGGAGCCGGTGACCGCACGGACGCGCAACGGCCTTCCGGCGCCCGGGACTTCCACGTCGGCGAGGGCGGCCATCGGGGAGACCCGGCCCGCCCGCAGTGCGGGCAGCAGCGCGGCGACGAAGGTCACGCCGACGCCGACGGCGTACGCGACGACCACGGTCGGCCAGTCGAGCACCAGGTCGGCGGTGTCCAGCCGCAGCCCGAACCAGCCCATCGCGACGACCAGCAGCACCGCGAGCCCGACGCCCGCCGCGAGCCCCACCGTGGCACCGAAGACGCCCAGCAACAGCGCCTCCAGCAGCACCGAGCGGCGCACCTGGCGGCGGTCCGCGCCGAGCGCCCGCAGCAGCCCCAGTTCGCGGGTGCGCTGCGCGATCAGCATCGAGAAGGTGTTGACGATCAGGAAGACGCCGACGAGGACGGCGACACCCGCGAAGCCCACCATCATGTACTTGAGGATGCTGAGGAAGTCGCCCAGCTGCTCCGCCTGGGTCTTCTTCTGCTCGTCGCGCGTCCGGACGTCGTACGCGGACGCCCCGGCGCCCAGCGCGGCACCGATCCGGCTTTTGAGCACGCTGTCCGGCACACCGGGCGCGGCGTCCACGGAGATCCCGGTCGCCTTGTCCGCGCTGCCCAGCAGACCGCGCTGGGCGGCCTCGGTCTCCAGGAAGACCAGCGAGGCGCCCGGGTTGGTGGTGGTGAAGGTGGCGATGCCGACGATGCGTACGGAGAACCTGCCCGGCGGGGCGATGACGTGCAGTGTGTCACCGATCCCCAGGTCGTCGCGGTCCGCGGTGTCGCGGTCGAGCAGCGCCTCGCCCGGGCCGCGCGGCGGCCGGCCGCTGGTCACCCGCACCGGTTTGTGCTCGCTCGCATACCAGTTGGCGACGATCGACGAGGCGTTCCGCGTCGGGCCCACCGGCTGGTTGCGGGCGTCGGTGACGGTGATCCGTGCCACCGATACGTCGAGGTGCGCGGCCGCCACCCCCTCGACACCGGCCACCCGGCCCCGCAGTGCGGCCGGCACGGTCGGGGTTTCCGCCGAACCGATCCCGCCCGGTGCGTCGAAGTCCTGCCGCGGTGCCACCTGTACGTCCGCGGCGGTCGAGGCGAAGAGCCGGTCGAAGGTGGCGCCCGTGGTGTCGGAGAAGATCAGACCGCCCACCGCGAACGCCACCGAGAGGACCACGGCGAGGGCGGAGAGCAACAGCCGCCCTTTGTGCGCGAAGAAGCTCCGGAGCGTGGCCCGTAACACGGCGGGTCAGCCGTTCTGCCGGGGGGTGGTATCGGGGTCGGGGACAGGTTCGGGTGCGGAGGCGCGGCCGGGCGGGGAGAGTGGGGCAGGAGCGGGCGCGGGCTGTGGGCCCGCCGCGAAGATCTGCATCCGTTCCAGTACGGATTCCGCCGTGGGCTGCGCCATCTCGTCCACGATCCGGCCGTCCGCCAGGTAGAGCGCCAGGTCGGCGTGGGCCGCGGCGTTCGGGTCGTGGGTGACCATCACGACCGTCTGCCCGAGCCCGTCCACCGCCTCGCGCAGGAACTGGAGCACCTCCAGGCCGGAGCGCGAGTCCAGGTTGCCGGTCGGCTCGTCCGCGAAGACCAGGTCGGGCCGGGCGGCCAGCGCGCGTGCACATGCCACCCGTTGCTGCTGCCCGCCGGAGAGCTGGGAGGGCCGGTGCCGCAGGCGGTCGCCCAGCCGGAGCGTGCTGATCACCTGGTGCAGCCACTCCCGGTCCGGTTTGCGGCCCGCGATGTCCATGGGGAGCGTGATGTTCTCCTCGGCCGTCAGCGTCGGCAGCAGGTTGAACGACTGGAACATGAAGCCGACGTGATCCCTGCGCAGCCGGGTCAGCTGCCGGTCGTCCAGGCCGGTGATCTCCCGCTCGCCCAGCCACACCCGGCCCGCGGACACCGTGTCCAGGCCCGCCAGGCAGTGCATCAGCGTGGACTTCCCCGAACCGGAGGGGCCCATCACCGCCGTGAACCGGCCCCGCCCGATCGACACGTCGACGCCGTCCAGCGCCACGACCCGGGTCTCGCCCATCCCGTACGTCTTGACCAGCGCCACCGCCCGCGCAGCCGCTCCGGGCCCGCCCGCAGCGCCGTGCCCCGTATCCGCGACCGAAGTGGACACGTCAGCCTCCCGACGTCGGCCCCGTGCCGGCACGGGGCGGCAACTCCCGCGTGGCCCTCGACAGTAGGCCAGGTTCAGTCGCCCCGGTATCCCCCTGCGGGCCGTCTCCCCGCCGACCGGACCTGGCACCTCCGCGCCCACCGGCCCTGGTGCCGCCCCGCTCCGGCTTCACGGCGTCACGATGCGTGCGACCGCGGCCTCGACGAGCTGATCGCGTTCGGCCTCCGAGAAGACGCCGGGCAGCGTGAGCTGTTCGACGATGAGCCAGTTGAACGCCAGGTACAGCAGTCGCACGGCGGTCGCGTCGCCGGGGAGGCCGGACGCCTCGTGGTAGGCCACGTTCGCGTCCACGTCGGCCCGGATGCGCTCGGTCAGCACCGCGCGCAGACCGGGGCGCCGGGTGGCTTCGAGGCGCAGTTCGAGCAGGGCCAGGTAGCCGGTGCGGAAGGAACTGATCCGGCCGATCAGTTCCCGCATCAGCGCGGCGTACGTCTCCCGGTCCGGCGTGCTCGCCCGCTGCCGGGCGATCGTGGCCTCGTCGGGCTGGAGCCGTTCGTAGACCCGGGCGCCCGCCTGGGTGAGCAGGTCGTCGCGGTTGGCGAAGTAGTTGGAGGCGGTGCCGGGCGGGACGGCGGCCTCGGTGTCCACCGCCCGGAAGGTCAGCCCCCGTGCGCCCTCCTTGGCCAGCACCTCGATCGCGGCATCGACCAGGGCGGCCCGCCGCTCGTCGTTCCTGCGCGCCATTCAGACCACCCCAAGCGTAGTACTACGGTCGAACCACTTCGGCCAGAGTACTACCCGAGGGGAACCCGTATTGCGCAGGTTCGGCCGCTGTGTAGCTGTCACCCGCGACAACTGCATCACAGGCCCGAGCGGTCAGTTCATCCCGATCACCTGTCTCTCCCGGCGCTGACGCGCTCGGGGTCGTTGAACTTCACCTCCGGATTGTCCTCGGTCGGCCCGTCGAGCAGGGGCTGGGGTATGTGACGCAGGTGCAGGTCGAAGAAGGCGCTCACGTAGGCCCGGGTGATGCCGATCGCGCGCTTGCCGGGCAGGGCGGACTGCGGGGCCGTGGCGCTCACGCCGGGGAACGGGAAGCCGAGTTGGTCGCCGATGGCGGGGGCGTCGCTGAAGGTGTAGTGGTCGGCGCCCTCGACCGTCAGCCAGCGCTTCCAACCGTCCAGACGGCTCCACGCCAGGTCCCAGGTCCTGTCCTTGCCGCCGGGGCGGTGGATCTCGTCGTCGGCCCCCAGCATGAGGAAGGGGCGGCCGTCGAGGCCGTTGGCCGGTATCGGGTCCCCGAACGAGCCGTCCATGTTGACGCCGGCCCGTATGCGGCGGTCGCCCGCCATGGCGGAAGCGGCGCTCGCGCCGCCGAGGGAATGGCCGGCCATGCCGATGCGCTTCCGGTCTATCAGGTGGGCGTACCGCCAGGCGGGATGCCGGCCGGTGAGCCGGTCCAGCACGAACGCGACGTCCTTGGCGCGGCCTTGCGTCGCGTACCGGGGGCCGTCCTTCGTGCCGTGCACCTTCTCGCAGGCGGCGCAGGTCAGGGTCCGGCCGCCGGGGAAGGCCGTTCCGACGCTCTCGTAGGCGTGGTCCACGGCGGCGACGACGTAACCGCGGCCGGCAAGATCCTCCGCGAGGCTGGTGAGGCTGTAGCGGGACGCGCCGAAGCCGGGGGAGAGGACGAGCAGCGGATGCTTGCCGGCCGCCGGACGGGCGTCCGTGCGGCTGTGGACGGCCGTGCCGCTCAGCGTCTCGGGATCGACCACGCCCTCCAATCCCGCTTCCTTGAGCAGCAATCGGGCTTCCTCGGTGGTGGCGTACCGCGCGGGTGTGCCCGTACCGCGGCGTGCCGGGTAGTACATGTCGACCATCAGCTCACGGGCCTTCGCCGCGGGCACCCAGGGATCGGGGCGGCTGCGGTCGGTGAGCGGCAGGGTCGTACGGCCGACCGCGTACGGCCCGGTGGGCGCGGGCAGCCGCAGCCGCGTGGCGGCTTCCGTGCCCGCATCGGCGGCCGGGAGCACGGACGGCGCAGGGACCGACGGGGCGGCCTGGGCCGTACTGGCCGTGGCGGCAAGGGACAGTGGGAGGCTGAGTGCGGCGGCGAGGGCGAGTGCACCGGCCGTGCGCGGAAATCTGATCATGCAGATGACGGTAGGCCCCGGCACCGGTCCGGCGCGTCAGCCTCAGGGTTGGTCCCGGAGCGCGGGCCCAGAACGGCCCGGACGGCGCTGAGCAGCCGGTTTGCTCCACCGCCGGGCCGACGGGGCCTGGCGTGCGCCGCTGCCGTCGGCCACGCGTACAACCACAGGCTGTCAGGAGAGCGGCGATCGGGCTGCGCGTGCCGTCACACTTCGGCGGCGGGCTACCCCTCCGCACGCCGCGCCACGCCCACCACCGTCCACGGCAGGGCGGGTCCGGGGCCGCGCCTCGAAAGGCGGCCCCGCCGGTACGGGCCGATCTCGAAGCCCGCCGTCCGCATCTCGTCCAGCGGGTCGCGGGCCAGGTGACAGTTGCCCATCAGCAGGGGCCACACCGTGCGGTCCAGGGCCCGCTGCACCATGGCGGGGCCGCGGCGTCGCGAGCGTCCGTGTTCGAAGAAGCGCAGTTCACCGCCGGGCCGCAGTACTCGCCGCAGTTCCGCCAGCGAGCGCTGCACGTCACGTACCGAGCAGAGCACCAGGGACACCACCGCGGCATCGAACGCCTCGCTCTTGACCGGCAGCGCCTCGGCGGTGGCCGGTACGACGTCCACCGGTATGCCGGCGCGCGCCGCCTCGGTCAGGGCCCGGCGCCGTAACGTGCGTTCCGGCTCGATCGCCACCACCTCCGCCACGGTATGCGGGTAGTGGGCGAAGTTCGTCCCCGTACCGGCGCCGATCTCGATGACCCGGCCCGAGAGCCCGGCCAGCATGTCGCGCCGCAGGTCCGCGAGTCCCGCGCGGTGGTCCGCGAAACACGCGTACCAGTGGGCGAAGACCGGATGGTGCACGATGGCCCGTTCGGCTCTCCTGCGGTCTGGCATGGCTGGATCCCTTCGCCGGACGACGTTCGCCGGTTCGAGTGTCCGCCAAGGCCGTGCCGCGGGACCACCATGGGAACGCGATGTCAACGGTGGATCATCCGGTACCGAGGAGTGGATCTGCCGAGGGGCGGATGGGGTGCCGGGCCGCGGTCACGCGGTGTCAGGCGGCGGACGGCGACTGCGCCGTACCGCCGAGCGCGGGCGCCAGCCAGCCCGGCGCTCGCGTACGGAACTCCTCGGGCGCGAGGCTCCCGGCTCCGTCCGGGATACGGCCCAGGAGCGGGGCGCCGGCCGCCGCGGGGAAGTCGTCGAGGTTGCAGCGGGCGGCGAGACCGGGAGTTTCCGGCCAGCGGCCCACCACCACCCCCGGAGAGTCGATGCCGTACGAACGCAGGGCGAGCGCGGTGAGCGCCACCGCGTTGAGCGCCCCCAGGCCGGGCTGCGCCACCACCAGCACGGGGGCCCCCGCCAGGCGCGCCGCGTCGGCGAGGGTCGCCCCCTCGTCGTCGAACCGGACGAGCAGGCCGCCCGCGCCTTCGACCAGGACGAGGTCGTGCGAGGCCGCCAGTTTGGCCGCGGTCTCGGCGATCTCCTCGGGGCGTACCGGCGGCAGGCCGGCGCGGCGCGCGGCGGTCGCGGGGGCCAGCGGTTCCGGATAGCGGGCGAGTTCGGCGGTGGTGACCCGCGGGCCCGCCAGCCGTACGACATCCGCGGTGTCGCCCGGTTCCTGCGCGGCGACGCCGGTCTGGGCGGGTTTGAGCACCGCTACGGAGCGGCCCCGGCCGAGGGCCGTGGCGGCGAGCGCCGCCGTGGTCACGGTCTTCCCGATCTCCGTGCAGGTTCCGGTTACGAACAGCACCGGCATGACTGGTTCTCCTGTCGTCGAGGATGGTTGCCGCCCTGGTGGGCGCTCTGGTGGACACCCGAGCGGGCGCCCTGGTGGGTGCCCTGGTGGGCGCCGCCCGAACTCTCCTGCCCCTTGGCCCCACCCCCCCGCCCCCGCGCCCCGTCCCTCAGCTCCCGCGCGCCACCGCGCAGACCGCCGCGCAGATCCGCGCCACGTCCTCGTCCCCGGTGATGTACGGCGGCATCGTGTACACCAGGTCGCGGAACGGGCGCAGCCACACGCCCTCCCGTGCCGCGGCCCGCGTGGCGGCGGCCATGTCCACCGCGTGATCGAGCTGGACGACACCGATCGCGCCCAGCACCCGTACGTCCCGTACGCCCTCAAGGCCGGCCGCAGCGGCGAGCCCGTCCCGCAGCCCGGTCTCGATCCGCTTGACCTCGCGCGCCCAGTCCTGGGAGAGCAGCAGGTCCACGGAGGCATTGGCGACCGCGGCGGCCAGCGGATTGCCCATGAAGGTCGGCCCGTGCGCGAGCACCGGCACCTCGCCGCGGGAGATCCCGTCCGCCACGGCGGCCGTGCACAACGTCGCCGCCATGGTGAGGTACCCGCCGGTCAGCGCCTTGCCGACGCACATCACGTCGGGGGTGACGCCCGCGTGCCCGGCGGCGAACAGCGATCCCGTACGGCCGAATCCGGTCGCGATCTCGTCGAAAACGAGCAGGACGCCGTGTTCGTCGCACGCCTCGCGCAGCACCCGTAGCCAGGCGGGGGAGTGGAACGACATGCCGCCCGCCCCTTGGACCACCGGCTCCACGATGACCGCCGCCAGCTCGTCGGCGTGCCGGGCGACCAACTCGCGCAGATGCGCTTCGTAGGCCGGGTCCGGCGGGGCGTCGAAGCCCGGTGGCGGTGCGTCCGCGAAGAGCTGCTGCGGCAGGACGCCCTGCCACAGCCCGTGCATGCCGCCCTCCGGGTCGCACACCGACATCGGCTGCCACGTGTCACCGTGGTAGCCGCCGCGCCAGGTCATCAGCCGCTGTTTGCGCGGCCGGCCGGCCGAACGCCAGTACTGGAGGCACATCTTCACGGCCACCTCCACCGACACCGACCCGGAGTCGGCGAGGAAGACGTGTTCCAGGCCGTCCGGGGTGATCTCCACCAGCCGGGCGGCGAGCCGTACGGCGGGCTCGTGGGTGAGCCCGCCGAACATCACATGGCTCATCCGGTCCAGCTGGCCGCGGGCGGCGTCATTGAGTACGGGGTGGTTGTATCCGTGCACCGCCGACCACCAGGAGGACATTCCGTCCACCAATTCGGTCCGGCCTTCGACGGGTTCGGCCAAGCGCAGTCGTACGCCCGAGGCCGACTCGACGATCAGCGGATCGGCCCGGCCGGGCATCGGGCCGTACGGGTGCCAGACGTGCTGCCGGTCGAGCGCGCGCAGTTCCTGGACGGCCGGCGGGGTGGACTCAGGCATTCGGCGGCAGCTCCGTACCCGCGCCCCGGCGGCGTACGGCGACCAGGTCCGTACGCGCCTCACCGGCGGGGACGGCAGCGGCGGCAGGCACTTCGGCCCGGGACTCCGAGCCGTCCTGCGGCGCCGACCCGGCCTGGGATGCCGGACCGGCCGGGGACGCCGAGCCGACGGCCACTTCCGTACCGGCGACCCTTTCCGTACCAGCGGCCCCTTCCGCACCGGCGGCCGACGCGTCGGCGCCGTCCTGCGCGGCCGGTTCCGCCCCGCCGTCACCGTCCCCGCACGGCCCGCAGCCACCGCCGCCGTGCCCGCCGCAGCCGCCGCCCGCGAGCGCGTCCGCGCGGTGCTCCGGCAGCGTGGTGGTGTCCGTGCCCTCCACCTCGAACCCCGCGTCCGCGATCATCGCCAGGTCGTCCTTGCCGGCCTGGCCCTCGCTGGTCAGGTAGTCCCCGAGGAAGATGGAGTTGGCCAGGTGCAGGGCGAGCGGCTGCAACGTGCGCAGGTGCACCTCGCGTCCGCCGGCCAGCCGCACCTCCACGTCCGGGCAGACGAACCGCACCATCGCCAGAATGCGCAGCGCGCGCTGGGGCGTGAGGTTCCACTCCTTGGCCAGAGGGGTTCCCTCGAACGGGATCAGGAAGTTCACCGGGACCGAGTCGGGGTCCAGCTCGCGCAGCGCGAAGACCACGTCCACCAGGTCCGCGTCGCTCTCCCCCATGCCCGCGATCAGGCCGGAGCAGGCGGACAGGCCCGCCGCCTGCGCCTGTTGCACCGTTTCGACCCGGTCGGCGTAGGTGTGGGTGGTGGTGATGTCCCCGTAGGTGGCCTCGGAGGTGTTGAGGTTGTGGTTGTAGGCGTCCGCGCCCGCGGCCCGCAGCCGGGCCGCCTGGCCGTCCGAGAGCAGGCCCAGGCACGCGCACACCTCGACGCCCTCGTTCCGCTCCTTGATGGCGGCGATGGTCTGCGACACCCGGTCCACGTCCCGGTCCGTCGGCCCGCGGCCGCTGGCCACGATGCACACCCGCTTGGCGCCGCCGGCCACCCCGGCCGCGGCGGCCTTGGACGCCTCCTCCGGCTTGAGCCAGGTGTACTTGAGGATCTCCGCCTTGGAGCCGAGCCGCTGCGAACAGTACGAGCAGTCCTCGGGGCACAGCCCGGACTTCAGGTTGACCAGGTAGTTGAGCTTCACCCGCCGCCCGAACCACCGGCGGCGCACCTTTCCGGCCGCGGCCACCACGTCGAGCAGGTCGTCGTCGGACGTCGCCAGTACGGCGAGCGCCTCTTCGCGGGTCGGCGATTCGCGCCGCAGCCCCTTGTCCACCAGCGTTGTCAGGAGATCCATGGCGCTGATCCTGGCGCACGGTCACCACCCACGACCATGGAGGAACCCAACAAGGGCGCTGATTCCGGGTGTGTGCATGGCCACACCGTACGACGGTGTAACGACCGCTAACGTCTATAGACAGCCCACAAACGCGAAGGAAGCCGATGCATCAGGACGACCCTGCTCCGCCACCGCTGTGCGATGTGCCGCCACCACCTCACGACGGCCCGGCGGAGCCGGTCGCCACGCGCCGCGGCACCGGCCGGGACACCGGCGGGCGGGCCGCCGCCTTCGGCTGGATCGATGCGGCCCGCGAGCAGCGGCGCCGGGCGGGCCTGGTCCGTACGCTGCGGCCCCGGCCGGTCGAGTCGCACCTGCTGGACCTGGCGAGCAACGACTACCTCGGCCTGGCGCGGCACCCCGAGGTCACCCGCGGCGCCGCGCAGGCCGCGCACCGCTGGGGCGCCGGCGCCACCGGCTCCCGGCTGGTGTCCGGCAGCACCGAGCTGCACGCCCGCCTGGAGGCCGAACTCGCCGATTTCTGCGGCTTCGAGGCCGCCCTCGTGCTGTCGTCCGGCTACGCGGCCAACCTCGCCGCCGTCACCGCCCTCAGCGGCCCCGGCGGTCTGATCGTCTCGGACGCGGGCAACCACGCCTCGCTCATCGACGGCTGCCGGCTCGCCAAGGCCCGGACCGTCGTGGCCCCGCACGCCGACCCGGAGGCGGTGCGCAAGTCGCTGGACGGGCACGACGGCCCGGCGCTCGCCGTCACCGACGCGGTCTTCTCGGTGGACGGCGATGCCGCGCCCCTGCGGGCCTTCGCCGACGCCTGCCGGGCGCACGGTGCGGGCCTGCTCGTCGACGACGCGCACGGGCTGGGCGTGCTCGGCGACGGGGGACGCGGCGCGCTGCACGCGGCCGGGCTGGCCGGGGACACGGACGTGGTCGCCACCGCGACCCTGTCGAAGTCCCTGGGCAGCCAAGGGGGTGCGGTCCTCGGACCGGCCCGGGTCATCGAACACCTGGTCAACACGGCGCGGACCTTCATCTTCGACACCGGACTCGCCCCCGCGGCGGCCGGCGGCGCCCGTACGGCGCTGCGGCTGCTGCGCCGCGAACCGGAGCGCGCCAGCCGGGCCCGCGCGGTGGCTGCGGAACTGCACCAGCGGCTCACCGCCGCCGGGCTGACGGTCGCCCGCCCGGACGCCGCCGTCGTGTCCGTACGGGCCCCTTCGCCCGAACAGGCCGTCCGGTGGGCCGCGGACTGCCGGGACGCGGGCCTGCTGGTCGGCTGCTTCCGGCCCCCGTCCGTACCCGACGGCATCTCCCGGCTCCGGCTGACCGCCCGCGCGGACCTGACCCCACGGCAGACGCGGGAAGCGGTCCGTACGATCGTCCGGACCGCGCCGGCCGTCTGAGAGCGGGCCGGACGGCGGTCCCGACGGTGTGGGTGGATCAGTCGCCGTGCTGCGGATCAGTTGTCGTACGGAGGGGCGATGGCCGTACGAGGGGACGACTGCCGTACGGCGAACCGCACGGCGTGCGGCGGGCCGGTTCAGCCCACCTTCGTGAAGCGGTGGTCGGCCAGTCCGTCGACGAAGGACGTCCAGGCCGCGGCGGTGAACAGCAGGGCCGGACCCGCGGTGTTCTTCGAGTCGCGCACCGCGAGCAGTCCGGAGCCGATGCGGGCGGTCTCGACACAGTTGTTCATCCCGGTGCTGCGGCTGCTGCGCCGCCACCGGGTACCGAGCCGGGCGGTACGGGACCGGTCGTGCCCGGACGGGACTGACATGATTCCTCCTCAGACGCCGGTGCCGACTCATGGGGTATCGGCGACCCGGGCGATGAATTCCGCTGACTTCTCGCAGGAGAGGGCGCGCCCCCGCAGCGTGTCGAACGCATCGCTGTACGCCCTGAGGTCCTCTTTGCGTTCCAAGTAGAGGCTACTCGTCAAATGGTCGAGAACAACCACATCTAAGTCAGAAGTGAGCGGAAAGGAGAAGATAACGAAAGGACCGGTGATACCGATGTGCACACCGGACGCGAAAGGAAGCACCTGTAGGCGCACATGCGGCAAGCGCCCCATGTCCAGAATGTGGCGGAGCTGGGCCGCCATCACGCCGGGCGAGGCGACCTCCCGCCGCAGCACCGCCTCGTCCAGCACCGCGCGCAACTCCAGCGGCCGCTCGCCGTGCAGCACCTCCTGGCGGGCCATGCGCACCGCCACCAGTTCGTCGACCTGTTGCGCCGACAGGCCCGGCAGCGTGGTGCGGGTCACCGTCCGCGCGTAGTCGGCCGTCTGGAGCAGCCCCGGAACCACCGTCGTCTCCAGCGTGCGCGCCAGGCACGCGCCGAACTCCAGGCTGATGAAGTCCCGGTACGCCGGCGGCAGCAGGTCCCGGTGCGTGTGCCACCAGCCCTGCCGCGCCGTGCCGTCCCGCGCGACGTCCCCGCACAGCGCCGCCAGCAGGGCGCGTAGTTCCGCGTCCCGGACGCCGTACGCGTCCAGCAGCAGGGCGACATCGGCCGACTTCACCCCGCTGCGGCCGGTCTCGATACGGCTGACCTTGGACTGGTGCCACCCGACCTGGCGGGCCGCCTCGCCGCTGGTGAGGCCGGCGAGCGTCCGCTGGCGCCGTAGTTCCGCGCCCAGTTTGCGGCGGCGCACCGCGGGCCCGTGCCCCATGCCGACTCCTCCGTCCTCCGGTGAGCGCACCGTGCGCGCGCGTGCGGCCGATGGCCGATTCCGATCCGACAGTGTGCCGCGCAAATACGGTCTCGCGTAGCAGAGTTCACCGCTTCGGGCGACAGATATATGCACATCCTGGTGGATGGCCCGTCACCGTCGCAGCATGGTGGCAGGCTGGCGCACAGCAGCGTTTCGAGGCCGGAGACGAGGGTGCCGAAAAGAACCGGAAAGCGATGGCGGCTTCCTCCGGTCGCGCTCCGGAGTCGAGCCTCGGCGGGAAAGGGACGGCGTCGCGATGGCAGACCACCAGGAATCCTCACTCACTCTGCCCAGCACACCGGCTTCGGTCGCCGAGGCCCGCAGGTACGTCATGGGCGTGCTGGCCGAGTGGGGCCTGCCGGACGGGACGGAGACGGCCGACACGGTGCGCCTGATCGTCTCGGAACTGGCCACCAACGCTGTGCAGCACACTTTCGGCCGGTCGCCGGCCTTCACCGTCGACGTCCGGCTCGACCGTGACGAGCGGCTGCGGATCGGCGTCACCGACGACCATCCGCGCTGGCCCAAGCGGTTGCCGGCGGCCGTGCAGCAGGACAACGGGCGGGGGATGGTGATCGTCCGCTGCCTCACGGCCGAGTCCGGCGGGCAGTTGACGGTCGAACCCACCGAGACCGGGGGGAAGACCGTGTGGATCACGTTGCCGTGGAAGGCGTTTCTTCCGTAGGGGGTTCTTCCGCAGGGGGGTTCTTCCGCAGGGGTGGGTGACGGTTCTTTTCGGGCCTTGGCGGCCCGGGCCGATCGGAAGCGGTCAGCAGCGGGGCGCCTCAGGGTCTGCTGAGGAAGCGCGACTTGCGGCGGCGGCCCGCGCCGCACGCACACCCCACGCCCTCGTCCCGTACCTGCCGGTATGTGGGACTGCTCTCCCGGCCGCAGCGGGAACAGCGGCACGGCCACGGCTCGTAGGCGCCGGGGCAGGGGACGAGCGGCATGAGGCCGGCGGCGTGCATGACGCGTTCGGCGACGGTGGCCGGGCCGGGGGCGACCATGGGGCCTCCAGCGAAGGCCGGGGCTCCGGCTCCGTCGGCCGCCGGAGCCCCGGGTGCGGGGGCATGTCCGGGCCCGAAACCGTTCACAGGCGCCTGCTGGGGCACGGCGACCGGCGCCGCCGCCGGCGGCCGGAGCGGAGGCGGTGGGATCGTCGGGGGCTCGGACGGGGGCACGGGGACGGGGATGGGCGGAGCCGTGCTCACGGGACGGCCGACGGGCGCCGGTGGGGCCGCTGCGGCCGGACCCGCCACCATGCCGGGCGTCAGGTCGCCCGGGTGCCACTGGTGCAAGCAGGACGCGCACCACCACAGGAGCTCGCCCGCGCCGTAGACCCCTTCGTCCTCCCAGAGCACGTCCGTGCTGCCGCAGGCCGGGCAGGGGGTGGCGGGGGAGCGGCGGCGCAGAAGTCCGCGCAGGTTCACGACTCGGTCCC
The DNA here is from genome assembly GCF_044327805.1 of Streptomyces sp. NPDC018019. Classification (NCBI taxonomy): domain Bacteria; kingdom Bacillati; phylum Actinomycetota; class Actinomycetes; order Kitasatosporales; family Streptomycetaceae; genus Streptomyces; species Streptomyces sp. NPDC018019. The sequence continues at coordinate 52,038 of NZ_JBIRGD010000040.1, forward strand.
GGTGTGCGGGGGCTGGGGCAGGTGCGTGTGCATGGGTCTCCTCACGTGCTAAGGAGACTTCATCGGTTCGCCGTCGCCAAAGCAAGGACGACCAGGTCACAAAAGATTTCTCCCGCGCGGCGCCGCTTGGCCTCCCCGAGGACGGCCGCGGTTCTCCAGGGCCGCGGAGGGCTCTCAGGAGGACGAGTCGCGGACCGACGGCTTGATGTGCCCTTTCCGGTGGCCCAGTACGCGGGGCAGCAGCGCCCACAGGCCGCCGCACGTCGCCAGTGTCACGGCCCCCGCCGTCACCCCCGCGCCGCGCCCCAGGACGACGTCCACGACGAGCAGCACGGCACCGGCCAGCGCCAGCGCGAGCACCGCCATGCCGGCCGCCGTCAGACGCGCCGAGACCTCCACGATCAGCCCCTTCGCGCGCCGCCGGAACAGTACCCGGTGCACCGCGGCCGGCGCCGTGAGCAGCAGCGTCGCCAGCACGGCCAGCAACAACGTACCGACGTAGAAGCCACGTTGTGTGGTGTCCAGAGACACGAAGCGCGGGGTGAAGGCCAGCGTCAGCAGGAAAGCGAACAGGATCTGCACACCGGTTTGCAGGACGCGCAGTTCCTGGAGCAGTTCGCCGAAGTTGCGGTCGTAGCGCTCCAGGGGCGTCTCGTTGCGGTCCGCGCACCCGGTGTACCGAGCGGCCCCGGACGGATGGGGCATTTCGGGCGATTCAACTGTTTCAGGCGGTACAGGCGGTCCGTTCCGGTCGTCGTCGGTGAAGGGGGCCATTGTGTCCGGGTATCCACCGGCGCGTTGATCACTCCCGCTGCGTGTGCGTGCGTACGGGCGCCGGTGCGCGTACCGCGGCGCGGGCACCGGGGGCCGCACCCGGCCCCGTACGCACGCTCTTTCAGGACGGCCGCGTCAGCGGACCCGGCCGTACGAGACGCTGCGCGACCAGATGCGCTCCAGGCGCACCACGGAGCCGGGCTTGGGTGCGTGCCAGATCTTGCCGTTGCCCGCGTAGATGCCCACGTGGTAGATCCCCCGGCGGGAGTGGAAGAAGACCAGGTCGCCGAGGCGGCGCGCGGACGCGGACAGGTGCCGGGTGCGGTTGTACTGGGCCGCCGCGGTGCGCGGCAGCCGCTTGCCGGCCCGCTTGAACGAGTACAGCGTCAGTCCTGAGCAGTCGAAACGGTGCGGCCCGCTGGCCCCGTACTTGTAGGGCGAGCCCTTCTTGGAAGCGGCGATCCGCAGCGCTGCCGCCGAAGTCGTCGCGGCTTCGGCGTCCGCGGAGGCTCCCGGAACGACCAGTGTTCCGCCGACCGTGGCGAGCGCGACGACGGAGATCATCCCGGCCCGCACCAGCAGGGGGGAAGTGGTGGTACGCGCACTCATGCGCAACCCTTCGTCAGGCGCCGGCGAAGGAGTACCTGTCGGGTTCGGGCAGGCGAAGATGCCCGGTCGCGGTGGCGACTTCACCCCAAGGGCCGGTCCGGCCGTGGCGGCCGGCGGGCCCGTCGTGCTCGGGTCCTCCGCTCCTGCCGGTCCAAACACATCGACCAGACGTCCGGTACGGCGGCAGGATTGGGCGTCCGTCCGGACCGCCCCACCGCTGTGGCGGGGGCTTGTCGTCGAAGCGATCGTTGCGCATCCGGCGGCCGGATTCCGAGCAGAAACGGCGGTATGTGAGGTTGGTCACGCCTGCTCCGTTCGGGTGGACGGCAGGTGTTTCGCGGGAGGGCCGCGACGGATGAGGACCCGTGTACCAGGCCCGGAACCGCGCGTTCCGGGCGACACGTGCGCGCGCGGCGCAAGCTGTGTGGTGCAGCGCGTGTCTCCGTGAATACGCCGTTCGGGCGAGCCCGATCGGGCTCCGTGTCGGCGCGCTGCCGTGCTCGCGGAGCGCTCCGGCTCCTCCTGTAGGACTCCGCCATACCTTGCGGTGTGTGCCTGGTGGTGCGGATGAGCCTCAAATGGCGTCAGGAGGGCGCCCGACCCTCGTACGGGCGCCCCCCTGATCTGTGCGGTCACTCCTCACGACGCCTTCGCAGGCCGCGTGTTCATCGCCCCGCCGACCGTTTTCGGTACGGGCCACACCGGTTGCCGGACACGTCACCGGCTGCCGGGGCGCGACCGGCCCCGCGCCACCGGCTTGTACGGCGTCAACTCCGTGCGTCAACTGCGCGGCGGAGGTACCGCGACGAGGCGTGCGCGGCGCTCGCCGTCGAGGACGCGCAGGGCCTGCGCCAGCGTCCCGGCGTGCAATTCGCTCTCACCCCGGTCGTGCATCAGCGTCAACGCGTCCCGCAGGGCGACGGACTTGCTGACCAGGGCCTGCGCGGCCCGCAGCCCGCCGTAGGTGTCCGTGCCGCGGGCCGGGTTGATCCGGCCCAGCAGGTCCAGGACCGCCAGATAGCTGTCGATGAACTCGCCCTCGGCTCGTGTCAGCGCGGGCAGCGGCGGGAGTTCGGGCGGCAGCATCCCGGCTCACCTCGCGCCCAGTGCCGTGGAGTGCTTGCGGCTGCGGGTGAGTCCGTCGATCAGGCCGTACTCGACGGCGGCCGTGGCGTCGAAGATCTTGTCGCGTTCGAGGTCTTCGGTGATCTGCCGGGCGGGCCGTCCGGTGTGTTTCACCAGCAGCTCCTCCAGCAGCGCCCGGCAGCGCAGGAGTTCGTCGGCCTGGATCCGGAGGTCGTCGGTCTGACCCTGCACCGGTTCGTCGATCGAGGGCTGGTGGATGAGGATCCGGGCACCCGGCAGAGCGAGGCGCTTGCCGGGGGTGCCCGCCGCCAGCAGCACCGCGGCGGCGGAGGCCGCCTGGCCGAGGCAGACGGTTTCGATGTCGCACCCCACGAACTGCATCGTGTCGTAGATCGCCGTCATCGCGGTGATCGAGCCGCCGGGGGAGTTGATGTAGAGGGAGATGTCCCGGTCGGGCGCGTCGTAGTCCAGGTGCATGAGCTGGGCGATCACGTCGTTGGCCGCGGTGTCGTCGACCTGGGTGCCGAGGAAGATGATCCGCTCGCTGAGCAGCTTGGAGTACGGGTCCATGGTCCTGGCCCCGTACGAGGTGCGCTCGGTGAACTCCGGCAGGACGTAACGGGCCTCGGGGCGGTTCATGGGTACTCCTCTTCCCTGTCCACCTGTAAAGAATGTACAGAACGTACGTAGAGCTTGATGGGAGCACGTTTCCGTCGCGGAAGGCAATGGCTTTCGACGGAGGAGTGCCGGACGCTCGCTGAGAGCGAAACGCCTCATGGGGTGTCAGGGCCGGCGGAAAGCGGTCGATTTGACTGCTCGTGAGGCGGTACGGGTGTTCCGCCGCCTGGCCGGTTCCCCTACCGGCTCCCCTCCGGGGAGCGTTCCGGCCGAACTCCCCGGCGCGGCCCGGCACCGGCCCGGCGCGCGGCGCACCGGATTGCCTCCACCGCACCGCCGGTCCCTCGGAAAACCCCGCCGGCCCACGGAGGTGACACCCGGCGCGCGAGCCCCTGGCCAAAGGGGCCCTTGCGGTCTCCGCCCTGACGCGCGCCGCCGTTCCCGCCCCGGGCGCCCGGGTACCCGCCGGGCGTACCCGAGTCCATCGGGCCGAGTCGAGTCCAGGAGGACGCGATGGCTACCGCTTCATCCGCCGGATACCCGGAATCCGGCCGGTCCCGGGCCGCCCGTACCGAGCGGCGTTCGAGCGCGGAGACCAAACCCGCGTTCCGGAGCACCGAGTTCTTCGTCTACCTCGCCGCCGTCGTGGCGGTGCTGGTCGCCTCCGCCGTGGTCGGCGACGACGCCGCCGACATCGACCGGTTCCCCGCCGACCAGGCGTGGCTCTACGTCACACTGCTGACCATCGGCTACATGATCAGCCGCGGCCTGGCCAAGTGCGGCAGCCGCGAATCCACCGACACCACCGACCGGACCACCACCTGACCGCGCCCGGCGTACGCGGCCCGGCGCACACGGCCAGGCAGTGCTGCCGGGCCGTTCCCCTGCCGCCCTGGCCGGAATGTCGTGGACGCGACCTAAGCTGGAGCCATGGCTTACGAGATTCCGGTGACACAGGCTCGGGCGGAGCTGGCGGACTTGATCAACCGCGTCGTCTACGGCGGCGAGCGGGTGGTCGTCACGCGCCACGGCAAGCCGCTGGTCGCCCTGGTGTCCGCCGCCGACCTGGAACGTCTGGAGGCGTACCGGGAGGCGGAGGAGGCCGCGGCCGAGGAGCAGGTGATCAGCACGGTCTCCTCGGTCCGGCCGCTCCCCGCCCGGCCCGGCGAGTGGCGCCGCTTCGGCATCGCGGCCGAACACCGCGGTACGACCGGCGACCGCGGGGTGCCGGGTGCGCTCGGCGAGCACGGCGGTCCGTGCGCCGGGGACCGCTGACCCGATCGCGGAGACGGGCGACCGCCGGACGCCGGTGTTCCTGAAGGGCGTGCGGCCCGAGCGCCCGCTGCTCTTCGCCTCGTTCTCAGTGGCGATGCCCCTGGCCGCAGCGGTCCTTGTGAAGTCCTTCTCCAGTCGCGCGTCTGCCGTACCGCAGGCGCGCGTCGCCGTATACGAAACAGCCCGGTTCCGGTGAGCCGATGGGCCCACGGCCTGCGCCTCGGCGACGGTCCGGGTGGTAGCGGGGCGCGAGTCGGCCGGCAGGCGGCGATACGGCCCCACCGGCGAAGTTCCGCACCCGAACCGCCGAGTTAACGCCGTCGAAATCGCGCCGAACTAACCTGCGAGCGCCGGGCCATTGATGGTGCGGAGCTGGTGAGCGGTTTGCTCCACCTTTAATTACTGTGTGATACATCTGCTTTTGCGGGTTTATTGACACCCGTGACCTGGGCTTATGTACCCAGGGTTGAGGACTGTGAGGTGAAGGTATGCAACTGACCCCGCATGAACAGGAACGCCTGATGATTCATGTGGCGGCGGACGTGGCCGAAAAGCGCCGCTCGCGCGGGGTGCGGCTGAACCACCCGGAGGCCGTTGCACTGCTGACCTCGCACATCCTCGAAGGCGCGCGGGACGGCCGTACGGTCGCCGAGCTGATGTCGTCCGGGCGCAAGGTCCTCACCCGTGACGAGGTCATGGAGGGCGTGCCCGAGATGATCCACGACGTGCAGGTGGAGGCCACCTTCCCCGACGGGACCAAGCTGGTCACCGTCCACGAACCCATCAACTGAGCGCGGGAGAACCGACGATGATCCCCGGCCAGATCCTCCACGCCGATGCGCCGGTACGCCTGAACCCCGGGCTCCCCGTCACCCGCCTGACCGTCCTGAACGCCGCCGACCGCCCCGTCCAGGTCGGCTCCCACTACCACTTCGCCGAGGCCAACCCCGGTCTCGACTTCGACCGTGCGGCCGCGCACGGCAAGCGCCTGAACGTCCCCGCCGGCTCCGCCGTGCGCTTCGAGCCCGGCATCCCCACCGAGGTCGAACTCGTCCCCGTCGGGGGCAAGCGGATCGTCGCGGGCCTGCGCGGCGAGACCGGAGGCTCCCTCGATGGCTGACCTGACCCGCGCCGCCTACGCCGACCTGTACGGCCCGACCGTGGGCGACCGCGTACGGCTGGCCGACACCGGCCTCCTCATCGAGATCACCGAGGACCGGGCGGGCGGCCCGGGCCGGGCCGGTGACGAGGCGGTCTTCGGCGGCGGCAAGGTGATCCGCGAATCGATGGGCCAGTCCCGCGCCACCCGCGCCGAGGGCGCGCCCGACACCGTCATCACCGGCGCGGTGGTCCTGGACCACTGGGGCGTCGTCAAGGCGGACGTCGGCGTCCGGGACGGGCGGATCGCCGCGCTGGGCAAGGCCGGCAACCCCGACACCATGGACGGTGTCCACCCCGACCTGGTGATCGGCCCGGAGACCGAGGTCATCGCGGGCAACGGCAAGATCCTCACCGCCGGGGCCATCGACACCCACGTGCACTTCATCTGCCCGCAGCAGGTGGACGAGGCCCTCGCCTCCGGGGTGACCACCCTGGTCGGCGGCGGCACGGGCCCGGCCGAGGGCAGCAAGGCCACCACCATCACGCCCGGCGCCTGGCACGTGGCCCGGATGTTCGCGTCGATGGACGGGCTGCCCGTCAACGTCGGACTGCTGGGCAAGGGCAACACCATGTCCGCCGCCTCGATGCGCGACCAGCTGCGGGCCGGTGTCCTCGGCTTCAAGATCCATGAGGACTGGGGCGCCACCCCCGCCGTGCTCGACGCCTGTCTGCGCGTCTGCGAGGAGAGCGGCGCGCAACTGGCCATCCACACGGACACCTTGAACGAGGCGGGCTTCCTCCAGGACACCCTGGCCGCCATCGGGGGCCGCGGCATCCACGCGTACCACGTGGAGGGCGCCGGCGGCGGCCACGCGCCCGACATGATCGCCATGGTCTCCGAGCCGAACGTGCTGCCCGCCTCCACCAACCCGACGCGCCCGCACACCGTCAACACCGTCGAGGAACACCTCGACATGCTGATGGTCTGCCACCACCTCAACCCCGCCGTGCCGGAGGACCTCGCCTTCGCCGAGTCCCGCATCCGGCCCTCCACCATCGCGGCCGAGGACATCCTGCACGACCTCGGCGCCATCTCGATCATGTCGTCGGACGCCCAGGCCATGGGCCGCATCGGCGAGGTCGTGCTGCGTACCTGGCAGACCGCGCACGTGATGAAGAAGCGGCGCGGCACGCTGCCCGGCGACCTGCTCGCGGACAACGCCCGCGCCCGCCGCTACGTCGCCAAGTACACCATCAACCCGGCCGTCGCCCAGGGCATCGACCACGAGGTCGGCTCGGTGGAGGAGGGCAAGCTGGCCGACCTGGTGCTGTGGGACCCGGCGTTCTTCGGCGTCAAGCCGCAGCTCGTCATCAAGGGCGGCCAGATCGCGTACGCGCAGATGGGCGACGCCAACGCCTCCATTCCCACCCCGCAGCCGGTGCTGCCCCGCCCGATGTTCGGTGCCATCGGGCAGGCGCCCGGCGCCAACTCCGTCAACTTCGTCTCCGAACAGGCCGTGGCGGACGGACTGCCGGACCGGCTCGGGCTGGCCAAGTCCTTCCGGGCCATCCGCAGCACCCGCGGCGTGACCAAGGCGGACATGCGCAACAACGACGCGCTGCCGAGCGTCCACGTCGATCCCGACACCTTCACGGTGACCATCGACGGCGACGTGGTCGAGCCCGCCCCGGCCGCCGAACTGCCGATGGCCCAGCGTTACTTCCTCTTCTGAGCGGCCGGTACATGTGCGAGAGGCCGAAGAAGGAGGTACGGCGATGAGCCGGGCGGCACTGCTCGTTCTGGCGGACGGCCGGTTTCCGGCGGGTGGGCATGCCCACTCCGGTGGTGCCGAGGCGGCCGTGAAGGCGGGGCGGATCCGGGACGCGGTGAGCCTGGAGGCGTTCTGCCGGGGGCGGCTGCACACGGCGGGGCTGGTGGCGGCCGCGCTGGCGGCCGCGGCGGCGGCCGGGTGCGATCCGGTGGTGCTGGATGAGGCGGCCGATGCCCGGACGCCGGTGCCCGCGCTGCGGCTGGCGGCGCGCCGGCTCGGGCGGCAGATGATGCGCGCCGCCCGCGCCACCTGGCCCTCGGCGGAGCTGGACGCGCTGGCCGCGGCCCGGCCGCGCGGCGCGCACCAGCCCATCGT
>NZ_JBIRGD010000041.1:0-58576 GCF_044327805.1 Streptomyces sp. NPDC018019
GCCACCAAGGGCGAGCTGGCCCGGAGCATCGTCCGCCGATGCCTGGCCGCGGGCCTGCCCGCCGCCTGGGTCACCGCGGACGAGGCTTACGGACAAGGCGACGTACAGCGGTCACCAACTTGCCGAAGCAGCGCGGGCTCAGTCCCGTGAACGGACCTATCCAGGACGGCACCGACGCCGTGATCACACCAGCCACGCCAAGATCATCCCAGTCGTGACCAGCCGTTACGGGACAGCCTTTAAGCGAACGTACAACGTCCCCGGAATTACCGGGCTCACCGACAGCTCGCCGGGCGACACGTGAGAGGTTTGTTCTGTCGACTCACGCTCTCCGATTTGTTCGGGTAGCCGCCCCGGCCCGCCTCGGTGCTTGAACGTGTACCAAATGGCGAAGAAGGCGCACGCAAGTTGTGGTGCCGGTGCGCAACATAGCCGACGATCGCCGGTTAGCCAAACCGGCGATCGTGTGGAGTATGGATGCTGTTCACATTCGGCTGCGCTTGGCGGTGGGCTATGTGAGCGCAGTAGCAACTAAACGGAGCGGCACAGGAGGTAGGCAAAGGTTTCTCTCGGCTGCTATGTGGCGCCTGCAACGGGGTATATCGGTATATCACGCCACCCTCGCTCAAATCGCGCAGGTCACTTCGTCATAGGCCAAAAGATCTAGATGCGTACTGCATCTTCACCTGCGGCCACCTTCAACCACAAAGGCTGCCCATGTCGTCACACTCGTCGTCGGACTTCGTGCCGCCGTCAGGATCGCAGGAAGCGGTACGCAGTGCGTTCTTGGATGTGAAGGACGCCGCGCTCTACCTCGGACTCTCACCTCGTCCTCTCTACGTTTGGCGGCACCGGCGGCACGGTCCACCGAGCTTCCGCATGGGACAGCGGGGACGCGTCATGTATTGACAGGAAGCGCTTGACGCATGGATGAGAGAACAAGAAGAGGACGACTCGCGCACCAACACGGACTTGAGGCCCGCTGAATGCGGCTCCGCAATTCCGTTCTGCCCCCCCCATACTGCTGATGGCTCGGCTTAATCGGTTCGCCCGCTCTGAACTCTTGAGGAACGTTTGGCTGGCTACATAGAAGACCGCTGGGTAAAGAAGAAGGATCCAGCAACCGGGAACCGGGAGCGCACCGTCCGATACGGTAAAGGGTCCAGGTGCAGGGTTGCTGGTATACCCGGCGTCAGGGACAAGTTATTCGACACGCTTGAAGACGCCAAAGCGTGGCTGCGCAGGTCAGGTACTGACAGCGAACTTGGCGAATTCGTGGACCCTCGGGACGGCCCCATCACCTTGGCCGACTACGCAACTCGGCACTGGCAGTCGGGTGTCCGGGGAGCCCCGGGAACAGTCAAGCGCGTTGATGAACGCGTGTGGATGCACATCCTTCCTCACCTTGGTACGGTGCCTCTGCGGGATATCGTCCCGTCGACGCTGCGCGCTTACATCGCCAGCCTCGAAAGCGAGTGCTCACCTCGTTACGATCGGCAGATTTCACATCTCTGTCTGCCATCCTCGAGACTTCCATCGACGACAAACGGCTGGTGCGCAACCCGATGCGGGCCAAATCGGTGCGCTGGCCGAAAGTACCGGACGATTTGCGTGAAGCCTCGCCGCTTCAAACCGCACTGCAGGTGCGCGATGCGATTCGCGAGCGCTACCGGATAGCTGTCGTGGTTGCGCTGGGCTGTGGACTGCGGCAAGGTGAGGTCTTCGGCCTGTCCCCGGATGGCGTCGACTTCGCCCGTGGAATCATCCGCGTCCGCCGACAGGTGCAGCTGCTGCACGGACGCCTGTACTTCACCTTGCCCAAGGGCGGCAAGACCCGGATTGCGGACATGCCTCAGTCGGTCGCTTCAGAGCTGGCCGAGCACTTCGCAGAGTACCCCGCCGTCGAAGTCGAGTTGCCCTGGTGAGGACCCGAGCCCAAACAAAAAACGAGAAAGTTCCCCCTCGTGTTGACCACGACCTACAGCAACGCCGTACGCGCAAATATCTTCAACGTCGAGGTCTGGAAGCCAGCTCTGGCCGCGGCCGGTGTCATCCTCATGCGGGAAAAGGGCTGACGGTGGCAGGTTTCCCGCAAGGACGGCTTTCACGTCCTCCGGCACTACGCCTCAATCATCCTCGAAGCAGGCGAGTCCGTGGTCACGTTGGCGCGCTGGCTCGGTCATTCCAGCCCTACCATCACGCTGGATCATTACGCCCACTTCATGCCCGAGGCTGGCGGCAAGGGGCGCAAGGCCGTTGATACGTGGCTCAACCAGGTGCCCGCAGCGGCTTAACCGTCCAGGCGGCTTTGCCCCGGTGGTACCCGACAAGGGTGGGTGCAGCACTCGCTGCGCCCACCCTTGCCCATGCTGCCCTTCCGATGGTCCCAGTCATCACTCTTAGTGACGCAGAGCGCTGGTCGTCGGGCCGGGTGCGCCGGGGCGAGCAAGCGGTGCATCGGTACCTCGGCAGAGGTCGGTTGAGCTCATTCTCCCCAGATTCTCCCCAGCGGCCCGAAGCGGATGTGCTGCTGGCGCTTCCGCAACCTCCGGCTGGCAGCTCGCCTGCGCCAACACCGATTACTCAGAGCCAGTCCCGCCGCTTGAAGATGGCGTACAAACCGGTACACACAAGTGCCATCAGCACGATGGCGAACGGGTAGCCGAACACCCAGTGCAACTCCGGCATGTGCTCGAAGTTCATGCCGTAGATGGTGCCGACCAGGGTGGGGGCGAAGAGGATGGCGGCCCAGGAGGAGATTTTCTTGATCTCCTCGTTCTGCTCGAAGCCGGCCTCCGCCAGGGCGCGCATTTCGGCGTTCTGCTGCTGGTTCACGAGGGTGGCGTTGACGGTGAGGATGTCCTGGAGGGCCTGCCGGAAGCCGTCCACGCGCTCGGTGGTGTGGGTGGCGTGGTCGGCGACGTCGCGGAGGTAGCGGCGGAGTTCCTCGTCGATTCCGTATTTCTCGAAGCCGGCGGTCAGGCTCTCCAGCATGCCGTTCAGGGGGCGGGTGGCACGCTGGAATTCCACCACCTCGCGGGAGAGTTCGTAGATCCGGCGGGAGACCCGGGGGTCGCCGCCGAAGACCTCCGTCTCGATCTCGTCGATGTCGTTCTGGACGCCGGAGATCACCGGTGCGTAATCGTCCACGACGGCGTCCAGGATCGCGTAGAGGACCGCCTCGGGACCGCGCTTGAGCAGTTCCGGGGCGGCTTCCATGCGGCGGCGTACGGAAGGCAGGTCGGGGGCGCCGCCGTGGCGGACGGTGATGACGAAATCGGGGCCGACGAAGACGTGCAGCTCACCGAACTCGACCTCTTCGGGGTCGTCGAGGTAGCGGGCGGCGCGCAGGACGACGAAGAGGGTGTCGCCGTAACGTTCCAGTTTCGGCCGCTGATGGGCCTCCAGCGCGTCTTCGACCGCCAGCGGGTGAAGGTCGAATTCCGAGGCCAGGGTGACCAATTCGGAGGACGACGGCCGGTGCAGACCGATCCAGGCCATGGAACCGGCAGTGGTGCGCAGGTTACGGAAGGTGTCGGCGAGAGTTTCGTGGGTACTGAGGCGATAGCCGTCGCGGTAAAGAGTGGCGTTGATGACACTGCCGGCGGGCGCCGGGCCGCTATCCGGAGTCTGCGGACCGGGTGCGGCGTCGGCGGGCGGAGCGGCGGACGCGGGCCGCTTCTTGGCGGGCTTGCGGAGCCCGCGCAGGGCGCGCAGCCCGCGGCCGGGAGGATCAGTGCTCATGGCGGAACCGACCTCCGTGGACAGATGGGGTGAACAGGAACACGAGAACTCGACGCAGGATATATGCCTAGGGTGTCGGCACTGCTCAGTGCCCATGGTGCAGGATGGAGGAAGCAAGTGACGCCATCCGTGTGTCGCACACGAAGGCGTATATGCGGGTATCCCTACAATTGCGCGATGCAGATACCAAGGTTGTTCAGTGCCCCTCCGGGAGAGGTGATTCGGTGAACAGGCCCGACGCCACCGACGAACAGTGGGAAGGGCTCGCCGAGGTCGTTCCCCTTCGCAGCGGTAGTGAATGGCCTTCATGGCCCGACCACCGTGCCCTGCCCGACGAGGAACCGGGCGAGGAGATGCGGCGGTTCGTCGTCATCCGGGTGCAGACCTTCGCCGACGCGCGGGAGGTCGCCGAGTACCTGATGGCGCAGATCCCGGTCCTGCTGGACCTCAGCAGCGCCGATGCCGACGTGGCCAAGCGCATCCTGGACTTCTCCAGCGGCGTCGTCTTCGGGCTCGCCAGCGGCATGCACCGGGTCGACACCAACGTCTTCCTGCTCGCGCCCGTCGGTACCGAGGTCGCCGAGCCGCCGGCCGGTGCCGTACCCCGATCGTAGGAAGGCGTTGCAGCTGTAACGGTTTTGCGTTCGCCGGTTGCCTAGCGTCCTCGTATGGACACAGAAAGTGTGCGCCCGGCGGTCACCGAGTTACGTCTGTCCGCCTTCAAGTCGCATCGCGGCGCGACCCTCCCGCTGGGCCCGTTGACGCTTCTGACGGGCGGGAGCGGCAGCGGAAAGTCCAGCGTCCTGCAGGCGTACGAGATCCTCGCCCGGCTCGGCAGCGGCGCCCGGCTCAACTGGGCCGTGGCGGCTGCGCCGGGCGGCGCGGTCGGCTGTGTACCGGCGTGGGCGCGCCCCGACGAACAGGGAAGACGCGGGTTCCGTATCGGTTGCACGGTGGACGGGCCGGTCGGTCCGGTCCGGCTCGACGTCGCCGTACAGGCCGAACCTGAGCTGCGGATCGTCGGGGAGCGGCTGACCGGCGGCGGCGAGACGCTGTTGTCCACGGCGCTGACGGATCCGGCTCGGCGCGCGGTCCAGGCGGCCTGGTACACGGCCGGATCGACACCCGTGACGCGCGCGCCGCTGCCCGACGACCGGCTGGGTACAGCGCTGCTGCCGCTGCGTGTGGCGGGCAAGACGGCGGGGCAGCGGCTGGTGCTGGCGGCGGCGGAGCAGATGGTGGTGGCGCTCCGGTCGGTGTTCGCGTGTGATCCGCGGCCGGAGGTGATGCGCGGGGCGGGGCCGGGGGGCGGGGGTGGTGGGGGTGCGGGGCTGGGTGCGGAACCGGGTGATCACTTGGGCGGTAGCGGAGGTGGGGCATGCTCCGGAGGCGGGAGCGGCGGTGCGGCTGGGAGCGGCGCTCGTACGGGGGGCTCTCGTGTGACCGGTGGGCGTGGTGCTGGTGGTCGTACGGGAGGTGGTGGGGGCGGTGGCCCTGGAGGGCCGGGTGGGACTGGTGCGGCTGGGGGGAACGCGGGCACTGGTGCGTGGGGAGAGGGGCTTCTGACAGGAGGGTTTGCAGTCGCGGCCGGTGGCGATGGGACGGCGGATGACGGGAGCGCCTTGCAGGGGAGCTGGGGGTGGTCCGCCGGTGACGGGCGACTGCGTACCGCCTGCGACAACCTGCCCGCCGTACTGGGGCGGACGAGCCGGGAGTGTGCGCGACGGCATGCCGTGCTGGTCGAAGCGGTGCGCGACGGGTGCGTCGGGCCGGTCGCGGGGCTGCGGGCCGAGCCGGTGGAGCGCGCGGGGACGGTCGGCATACGGGCTCTGGTCGAGCGCGGCACGCTGCCGGCGATGCCGCTGGAACAGCTCGGCGACGGGGAGCTGCGCTACGTCGCGCTGGCGCTGGTGCTCCTGACGGGGCCGGAGGTGCTGGCGATGGACCCGGTGGGCGAGGTGCTGTCCGCCCGCCAGGTGCTGGGGCTGCTGGCGGACGGGATGGACCGGAGCCTCGACGACCGGCAGGTACGTGCGTTGCTGGAACTGGCGGTGCGGATGGTGGGGCGCGGACACGTCCGGCTGCTCGGGACGGTACGGGACGGGGCGGTCGCCGACGGGCTGCCCGGGGTGCAGGTGCTACACCTAGGAGTATGAGTGAAGATCTTCATGCATTGCAGCGGCGGCTGGCGGACTTCGCGGCCGCCCGGGACTGGGGTCAGTACCACACCCCGAAGAACTTGGCGGCGGCGCTCAGCGTCGAAGCCTCCGAACTCGTCGAGATCTTCCAGTGGTTGACGCCGGAGGAGTCGGCGAAGGTCATGACCGACGCGGCGGCGGCCGGCCGGGTCGAGGACGAGGTCGCCGACGTGCTGGCGTACCTGTTGCAGTTCTGCGACGTGCTGGGCATCGATGTGCTGCAGGCGCTGGCCGCGAAGATCGAACGCAACGAGACGCGATTCCCGGTGAAGGGGGCCGAACGAGCCAATCGTCACTCTATGGAGTGAAGGATCTTCCTGCATCGTCTTGGTTGTCCACAGATTTGCGAATTCCTCTGGCCTTTTTGGCCTTTCGCGTTCACGCTGGGTAGTGGCAGGTAGGTGCGGCGAAGCTGACGGTGGTCTGAGGGAGGGGGTCGCGGATGGACGCGGTGCGCATCATCGCGGCCAGTCGGCGCGGTCTGGCACAGGCACGGACGGTCGAGGAGATCGTCGTCGAGGCGTGGCAGGCACAGGCTCTGGCCGAGGCGGTGGGCAGCCATCTCGCGATAGCAGGGCCGCACGAAGTGCGGGCCCGGGCCCGGGGATTGGGCGATGCGGGAGGGAGGACGAGCGCGGCGTTGCTGGTCCCGGCGCCACGGACGGGCGGGCCGCGGGCGGCCCAGCTGTCCGAGGTGCGGGACACCCGGGCGGCGCTGCGGGGACTGTCCTGGCTGCTCGGCGAGGTGTGCGAGGCGTTGGTGGGGGTGGTCTGCGCCGCGGACGAGGAAGGAATGTACTGGACCTGCGTGGAAGCCATGGACGTCGCCGATGAGTCCCGGGACCGGGTGGCCGGGATCTTGAAGTACCTCGCCGTACGGGAACGCGACACGGCCTGAAGGGAGCGCACGCCGGCGCAGGCTCCCTGACACCACCCTTGTGCGCCGCTCGGGGGCGGGGTGGGTCTGGTGGGGTGGTTGTGAGTGGGGTGGGGGCGGGTGGGCGATGTCCGGCCTGGTTATCCGCGGTGACGTATGGCTTGGTCGTCCGCGGCGCTGCCTCGCTTGGTCATGCCCGGGTATGTCCGACCTGGCCGTGGCCATGCTCGGCTGCGCCTGGCTCGGTGGGGGGAGGGGCGGGGGCGGGGGGAGGGCCCCCGGAGGGTCCAGGGAGCGATTGCGGGTTCTGGTGACTGCGGGGCTGGGGGCGGACGAGAAGGTGCTGGCACGATCGTCTTCGCGACCACCCCGGGCTGCACGTCGAACCACCTTCCACGCGGCTTCGGCCTGGTACGTGTGGGGCCATCTGCCGCTCGGTTTCGGCCTGATACATGTGGGGCCATCTGCCGCGCGGTTTAGGCCAACAGCGCGGCGCACACGATCGCCGCGGCCACGATCGGGACGTTGATCCAGAAGACCGACCGCCAGCCGAAGGCGTCGACCAGTCCACCACCGAGGGTCGGGCCGAGCGCCAGCGCCAGCCCGGCCATCGAGGCGAAGATCCCGATGGCCCGTGCCCGCTCGGCGGCACCTGTGAACGTGTTCGCGACGATCGCCATGGCCACCGGGTTGAGCATGGTCCCGCCGACGGCTTGCAGCACACGCGCCGCGATCAGCCAGCCGATGCCGGGCGCCAGTCCGTACAGCAGCGACCCGAGGCCGAAGGCCGCGAGACCGGTCTGGAAGATCCGCCGCCGCCCGAGCCGGTCGGCGGCGGACCCGGCCAGTACGAGGAATGCTGCCAGTACGAGGAACGCTGCCAGCACGAGGGTGTAGGCATCGGCCGTCCACTGCAGGCCGGTCTCCGAGGCATGCAGGTCGCGGCCCATCGTGGGAAGGGCGACGTTGACGATGGAAATGTCCATCACCACGACGATGATGCTGGCGCAGCAGATCGCGAGCACCAGGAACTTGCGGCGCGGGCTCGGTTCGGAAACCGCGGTGGGCGAGGGCGCTGATGAACTCATGACCACGACGCCAGGATTCAGAGCGTGCTCGAAATCAAGCCGAACTTGGCACCCGGCGCCGCCGAGCCGAAGGCGCGACCCAGCGCCGTACCCGCAGAAGGCGTGACCACCGCCGAGGCGGCCCGCCGCACCGGGGTGAGCGTGCACACGCTCCGGTACTACGAGCGCGCCGGCCTGGTCGTCAGTCCCATCGACCGCACGAGCGGCGGTCGCCGCCGGTACGGGGAACTCGACCTCAAGTGGGTCGTCATCTGCACGAAGCTGCGCGCCACCGGCATGCCCATCAGAGGTATCCGCCGCTACGCCGAGCTGGTCGCGGCCGGACCGGGCAACGAGGCGGAACGGCTCGCCCTCATGGAGGCCCACCGCGCCGATGTGCCGGCCAAGCAGGCGGAGACGCAGCAGAACCTGAAACTCATCGAGCGCAAGATCGCCATCTACCGGGGCAGCCTGGCTGCCGGTGACGCCGGCCGGCTCTGGTCACCTGTCCAAGACACTGCCGGACGGCGCGAGGGCGGCAGCGCAAGCTGAGGCCGCCGATGCCCCGCGGACAGCCCCACGCCGCGCATGGGCACGTCTGTCGAGGTCGTGAAGGCAGTCGTCTTCCTCGCGTTCGACGCCGCCTATACCCACGGCGTCGAACTCGCCGTGGGTGGCGGCGGATGCCGGCTCTGACGGGCATGAAGGCGGTCGGCTGACCGAACGGCTCACGGGGGAGTGAGCGGCATGACGGTCATCGGCTTGTGGCCGGCCACTTCCGTGGACAGCGAGTACTGCTTCCAGCCTGGCGCGGATCGAACTCCACCCCGATCACCAGGGACGCGGCATCGGCAGTCGGCTCTTTCGCGGTCTCCTGCGCCAGGCTCGCCGGGAGGGCCGTGATCTTACGCTGGACGTTTTTGCCGTCAATCGAAGAGCCCGGGCTCTCTATCGGCGGCTGGGGCTGCGCGAGGTCACCCGGCACGGCGAAAACGACATCAAGGTCAGTTCGACAATGGCTCGTAGTCCTGGCCGGCCCCGGAATTGAATGGGTGATGTCATCTGGCCGGGGTTGGGTTGCGGGTGTGGGAGGGGGACGGAGTTGTGACAGGGCATGCCTTTTTGGCGGCAGGCCGTTGCGGGGTCAGCGCATGTCGATGCTGACGGTGTTGTGTGCGGTGGCGGGGGCGTAACGGGAATTGCCCGCGAAGGTGGCGTCGTAGCCGGCGGTGAGGAGTTTGACGGCGGATACGGGGAGTGGGGGCAGGCCGGGGTTCTTGCATTCGGCGTAGCCGTCGGGGTCCGTGGTGGCCTTGCACAGGAGGGCCTTTTCTCCGGACACGGTGAACTTCACCGGCAGGCCAGCTACCGGGGTGCCGTCGACTTCGCTGAACTTCGCTTTCAGGCCGCTGGTCCGCCGGGCCAGAACGTCGAATGAGCCGGATTCGGCCGTCGCGTGCAGACGCTTGGGGGCGGGGCGCTGCTCCCGGTGGTCCAGGGCGGAGGCCGCGGTGACGGTGAGGGCGCTGGCCAGGGTCAGTGCCGTGATGGAGATCGCGGTCGCGTGGGTGACGGGACGAGGCACGTCATACCTCTTTCAGTAAGTCGTAACTCCGACTTACCGATCAACGTGATGGCGTTTGAGAAGGGTGCGCGATGTGGGCCGGTTGAGCCGAAAGAGTGAGATGCGGTGTTGGGGCGGCAGGGTCCGGAAGTGCGTTTATGGGTGCGGGGGCGGGTCCCAGAGGGGCCCATCTGCCGGTGCCGGGTGGTTGCCGGAACGGGGCGGTGGAGAGCGGGTGGGTTGCTTTTGAGGGGTCCACACGGCGGACTCCCTGACACCGTTGTTGTCAGGGAACCGGACGCCCGCCCCCACCCGGCCGCACCGCTACCGCCCAAGAATTCCCCGGACAGCGGGGCCGCGGGCGCGGTGCGAGACTGCCGTAGGAGGTGAGCACCATGGCCGGGGAAGCCTTTGCGGACGCGTACCCGGGTGTCGAGGGCTACGGAATGCTCGAAACGCTGCTGGAGCACGCCCAGCGCGCGGCGCCGACGGACATGCCCGACCTGGTGAACCGGCATGCCGCGGCGCTCGGCCTGCGGCACGTCAGCCTCTATCTGGTCGACATCCAGCAGCGGCAGCTGTGTCCGATGAGCAGCGGACAGTCGGCACTGTCCGTGGACTCCTCCAACGCCGGATGGACGTACCGCACCCTGGCCATGCGGGTGGAGGACATGGAGGGCCCCGAGGGCGGAATCCGGGTCTGGTTGCCCCTGGTGGACGGGGTGGAGCGGCTGGGTGTGCTGGAGGTGCGCACTGACCTGCTGGACAGTGAGCGGATGCGCCGCTGCCGTACGCTGGCGGCGCTGCTGGCGCCCATCGTCACCTCGAAGCGGGCCTACAGCGACACGTTCGTACGCCAGGCGCGTACGCAGCCGATGCAACTGGCCGCGGAGATGGTACGGGCGTTCCTGCCGCCGCGCACGATCGGCAACGAGCAGGCGGTGTCCACCGCGGTGCTGGAGCCCGCGTACGAGCTGGGCGGCGACGCGTTCGACCACTCCATGACACAGAGCACGCTGCACGCCGCCATCCTCGACTCGATGGGCCACGACCTGGCCGCCGGTCTGGCCACCTCGGTCGCCCTGGCGGGCTGCCGCAGCGGACGGCGGGCCGGGGCGGACCTGCGGGAGACGGTGGACACCGTCGACCAGGCGCTGTCCCAGTGGCTGCCGGACCGGTTCGCCACCGGTGTCTTCCTCCAGCTGGACCTGACCGACGGCCGGCTGCGCTGGATCAACTGCGGCCACCCGCCGCCGCTGCTCATCCGCCGGCACGCCGTCCTCGACCACGCGTTGGAGCGGCCCGGCCAGCTGCCGCTCGGCCTGCCCGCGGCGCTGGCCGAGGAGCCCCGTACCGTCCATGTGGCGGATCTGGAGCCGGGCGACCGGGTGCTGCTCTACACCGATGGGGTGACCGAGGCCCGGGACTCCCACGGCAGGCTCTTCGGCCTGGACCGGTTCACGGACACCATCATCCGGGCGACGGCGGGCGGCGAGCTGGCCTTCGAGACGCTGCGCCGGCTGATCCACTACATCGTCGGCGACGAGGGCAACGAGCTGCGCGACGATGCCACCATGCTGCTCGTGGAGTGGTGCCCGGGGCCCTGGGGGCCGGGCGGGGACGTGCCCGCCGGGTGACGCCGCGGGGTTGACGCCGGCGTGCCCGCGGGCCCCTCCTCCGAGCCGCCCCGGCAGGTCAGGCGACCTGCGGCATGACCTCGGAGGCGATCAGTTCCAGCTGGTCGAGGTCGGTCAGGTCGAGCATCTGGAGGTAGACCCGCTGGGAGCCGACGGCCTGGAAGCGGCCGAGGCGTTCGACGACCTCGGCGGGGGAGCCGGCCAGCCCGTTCGCCTTCAGTTCCTCGACCTCGCGGCCGATGGCGTCCGCGCGCCGCTTGACCTCCGCGTCGTTCTTGCCGACGCAGGCGACCAGGGCGTTGGAGTAGACGAGTTCGTCGGCGTCCCGGCCGCGCTGTTCGGCGGCCGCCCGGACCCGCTTGAACTGCTGCTCGGTGGCGTCCAACGAGGCGAAGGGGATGTTGAATTCGTCCGCGTACTCGGCGGCGAGCGCCGGGGTGCGCTTGACGCCGTGCCCGCCGATGAGCACCGGCACCTTCGGCTGGGCCGGCTTCGGCAGCGCGGGCGAGTCGGCCAGCTGGTAGAACGTGCCGTCGAAGCTGAAACGTTCGCCGACCGGTGTCTCCCACAGCCCGGTGATGATCGCCAGCTGTTCCTCCAGGCGGCCGAACTTCTCCTTGGGGAAGGGGATGCCGTACGCCTTGTGCTCGTCCTCGTACCAGCCGGAGCCGAGGCCGAAGTCGATCCGGCCGCCGGACATCCGGTCGACCTGCGCGACCTGGATGGCGAGCACGCCGGGAAGGCGGAAGGTGCCGGCCGTCATCAGGGTGCCGAGCCGGATGCCGGTGGTCTCCCGGGCCAGGCCGGCCAGGGTGATCCAGGCGTCCGTCGGGCCGGGCAGCCCGTCGGTGCTGCCCATGTGCAGATAGTGGTCGGAGCGGAAGAATGCGCCGTACCGCAGGTCCTCGGCGGCCCGGGCGACGCGGAGAAGGGTGTCGTAGGTGGCCCCTTGCTGGGGCTCGGTGAAGATCCGGAGTTCCATGCCGCCCATCTTGCCCTGCACGTGCCGGGAGCCGGGAACAGGCACGGCATCGGGGGCGGCGGCGGTGCGGTCCGCAGGCGTCCGCGGCGCCCCGCCCGGCTCCCGCTCCATCCCTGCCCTCACCTGCGAAAAGGTTTTGTCGGGATCGTCCTCGTCGGGCCATACTCGTACGCGTGTTCCTGACGATGACCACCACCGGAAGCAACGGGCGGCCCGCGACCGACCTGGGGTTCCTGCTGCACAAGCACCCCGGCAGGGCGCAGGCGTTCTCGACGGCGTACGGCACGGCCCATGTGTTCTACCCGGAAGCCGGCGACGACCGGTGCACGGCCGCGCTGCTCCTGGAGGTGGATCCGGTCGCGCTGGTGCGGCGCGGCCGGGGCAAGGGCCGCGGCGGCGCCCCGGACTCGGCGCTCGCCCAGTACGTCAACGACCGCCCGTACGCGGCCTCTTCGCTGCTGTCCGTGGCGCTGAGCACGGTCTTCGCGAGCGCGATGAAGGGGCAGTGCAAGGCGCGCCCCGAGCTGCCCGCGCAGCCGCTGCCGCTGCGCCTCGACCTGCCCGCCGTGCCCGCGCGCGGCGGCGCCGGCCTGGTGCGCCGGCTGTTCGAGCCGCTGGGGTGGACGGTACGGGCCGAGCCGCTGCCGCTGGACGCGGCGTTTCCGGAGTGGGGCGACTCGCGGTACGTACGGCTCGGCCTGGAGGGCGAGCGCACGGTCGCCGAGGCGCTGCGGCACCTGTACGTGCTGCTGCCGGTGCTGGACGACGCCAAGCACTACTGGGTCGCGCCCGACGAGGTCGACAAGCTGCTGCGGGCCGGCGAGGGCTGGCTGGCGGACCACCCCGAGCAGCAGCTCATCACCGGCCGCTACCTCGCCCGCCGCCGGTCGCTGACGCGCGACGCGCTGGAGCGGCTGGAACTGGCCCGGCTCGCCGAGGCGGACGACACGGCCGTCGAGGAGATCGACAACGCGGTGGAGGAGACGGCCGACACCGAGGAGCGGCCGGTGCCGCTGGCCGTGCGGCGGCGGGCCGCGATCCTCGGCGTCCTGCGGGAGACTGGGGCGGCGCGGGTGCTCGATCTGGGCTGCGGGCAGGGCCAGTTGTTGGCCGAGCTGCTCAAGGACGGGCAGTTCACCGACATCGTCGGCCTGGACGTGTCGGTGCGCGCCCTCCAGGAGGCGCGGCGCCGGCTGCGGCTGGACCGGATGCCCGAGCGGCAGTCCGAGCGGCTGCGCCTGGTGCAGGGCTCGCTGGCGTACACCGACGCCCGGCTGAAGGGGTACGACGCGGCCGTGCTGAGCGAGGTCGTCGAACACGTCGATCCGCCGCGGCTGTCCGCGCTGGAGTACGCGGTCTTCGGCGCGGCCCGGCCCCGCACGGTCGTGGTGACGACGCCGAACGCCGAGTACAACGTGCGCTGGGAGTCGCTGCCCGCCGGGCACGTACGCCACCGCGACCACCGCTTCGAGTGGACGCGGACGGAGTTCGGCGCGTGGGCCCGGGAGGTGGCGGAGCGGCACGGGTACGAGGTGGAGTTCCGGCCCGTGGGCCCGGACGACCCGGAGGTGGGGCCGCCGACCCAGCTGGCGTGCTTCCGGGCGGTGGAGCCCGGCGCCGCGCGGCCCGCCGCGCGCACCTCCGCACCGGCGGACACCCCGACCGCTTCCGCCGGCACCGCAGCACCCGCCGCCGCTCCCGCCCCGACCGTCCCGGCACCCGCGAAGGAGGCCCAGGCATGACCGGCACCACCCCCGCCACCCGCCCCGGCGGCGAGGACGGCGGCGGCCGTACGGACCGCCGCCCGCTGGGCGTCCCCGACCTGTGCCTGGTGGCGCTCGTCGGCGCCACCGGCTCCGGCAAGTCCACGTTCGCCGCCAGGCACTTCAAGCCGACCGAGGTGCTGTCCTCGGACTTCTGCCGCGGGCTGGTCAGCGACGACGAGAACGACCAGAGCGCCAGCGGTGACGCCTTCGACGTGCTGCACTACATCGCGGGCAAGCGGCTCGCGGCCGGCCGGCGGACCGTCGTGGACGCCACGAACGTGCAGTCCGAGGCGCGCGCCCAGCTGGTGAAGCTGGCCCGCGAGCACGATGTGCTGCCGGTGGCCATCGTCCTGGACCTGCCCGAGGAGGTGTGCGCCGAGCGCAACGCGGCCCGCCCCGGCCGGGCCGGGCTGCCGCGCCGCGTCATCCAGCGCCACCAGCGCGAACTGCGCCGCTCCCTGCGGCACTTGGAGCGCGAGGGCTTCCGCAAGGTGCACGTGCTCAGGGGCGTCGAACAGGTCGAGGCGGCGGAGCTGGTCACCGAGCGGCGCTTCAACGACCTGCGGCACCTGACCGGCCCGTTCGACATCGTCGGCGACATCCACGGATGCCGCGCCGAGCTGGAGACGCTGCTCGGGCGGCTGGGCTACGAGATCGAGCGGGACGCGCTCGGCCGCCCCGTGGACGCCCGGCACCCGCAGGGCCGTACCGCCGTCTTCGTCGGCGACCTGGTCGACCGCGGGCCGGACAGCCCCGGTGTGCTGCGCCTGGTGATGGGCATGGTCGCGGCCGGGCACGCGCTGTGCGTCCCGGGCAACCACGAGAACAAGCTCGGCCGCTACCTCAAGGGCCGCAAGGTGCGGCACAGCCACGGGCTCGCCGAGACCGTCGCGCAGCTGGAGGCCGAGGACGAGGCGTTCCGCGGCGAGGTCGCCGCCTTCATCGACGGCCTGGTCAGCCACTACGTGCTCGACGGCGGGGCGCTGGTGGTCTGCCACGCGGGGCTGCCGGAGAAGTACCACGGGCGTACGTCCGGCCGGGTGCGGTCCTTCGCGCTGTACGGCGACACGACCGGCGAGACCGACGAGTTCGGGCTGCCGGTGCGTTACCCGTGGGCCGAGGAGTACCGGGGCCGGGCCGCCGTCGTCTACGGGCACACCCCGGCCCCGCGCGCCAGCTGGCTGAACAACACCATCTGCCTGGACACCGGCTGTGTCTTCGGCGGCCGGATGACGGCGCTGCGCTGGCCGGAGCGGGAACTGGTCGACGTACCGGCCGAGCAGGTCTGGTACGCGCCGGCCAAGCCCCTGGCCAGCGAGGCGCCGGGCGGTGCCGACGGGCGTCCGCTGGATCTGGGCGACGTCGCCGGGCGGCGGACCGTGGAGACGCGTCACATGGGCCGGGTCGCCGTCAAGGAGGAGAACGCGGCGGCGGCGCTGGAGGTGATGAGCCGGTTCGCGGCCGATCCGCGCCTGCTGCCGTACCTGCCGCCGACGATGGCGCCCTGCGCGACGTCCAAGGAGGACGGTTACCTGGAGCACCCGGCCGAGGCGTTCGCGGCGTACCGGGCGGACGGCGTACGGGAGGTCGTGTGCGAGGAGAAGCACATGGGCTCGCGGGCCGTGGTCCTGGTGTGCCGCGACG
This sequence comes from Streptomyces sp. NPDC018019, assembly GCF_044327805.1. NCBI lineage: Bacteria > Bacillati > Actinomycetota > Actinomycetes > Kitasatosporales > Streptomycetaceae > Streptomyces > Streptomyces sp. NPDC018019. Next base: position 15,480 of record NZ_JBIRGD010000041.1, read on the forward strand.
AGACGGTGGCGCGGGAGCGGTTCGGCGCGGCGGCGGGGGTGAGCGGCGCCGTCTACACCCGGACCGGCCGGCCGTTCTTCGCCGACCCGGCCGTCACCGAACAGGTGCTGAAGTCCGTACGGGAAGCCGTGGACGGCGCGGGCCTGTGGGAGGAACTGGCCGACCCCGCCGCGGCCGGTGACGGGCACTGGCTGCTGCTGGACGCGGAGCTGCTGCCGTGGTCGCTGAAGGCGTCCGGGCTGCTGCGCGGGCAGTACGCGGCCGTCGGCGCGGCGGCGGGTGCCGCCTTCCCCGGGGCGCTGGACGCGCTGGAGGCCGCCGCGGCCCGTGGCGTCGAGGTGCCGGAACTGCTGGCGAGGCAGCGGGAACGGGCCGCGGACGCCGCCGCGTTCACCGAGGCGTACCGGCGCTACTGCTGGCCGGTGGACGGCCTGGAGGGCGTGCGGCTGGCACCGTTCCAGATCCTGGCCGCGCCGGGCCGCAGCCTGGCCGCCGTCCCGCACGACGGGCAACTGGCCTGGCTGGACCGGCTCGTCGAGCACGACGGTACGGGCCTGCTGCGACGTACCGGCCGCCTGGTCGTCGACACGGAGGACGAGGCGTCGGTCGCGGCCGGCGTGCGGTGGTGGCTCGACCTGACCGCCGCCGGTGGCGAGGGCATGGTGGTCAAGCCGCTGGGCGCGCTGGTGCGCAAGGGCGACGGCCGGCTCGTACAGCCGGGCGTCAAGTGCCGCGGCCGGGAGTACCTGCGGATCATCTACGGCCCTGAGTACACCCGCCCGGAGAACCTGGAGCGGCTGCGCGTACGGCACCTGGGCCACAAGCGTTCCCTCGCCCTGCGCGAGTACGCCCTCGGCCTGGAGGCGTTGGACCGCCTGGCCGACGGCGAGCCCCTGTGGCGGGTGCACGAGGCGGTCTTCGCCGTCCTGGCGCTGGAGTCGGAGCCGGTGGACCCGCGGTTGTAGGGCGTCGGCGCAGCAGCTGCGCCGGGCCATCGCACACCGTGACGACGGTGCGCGATGGCGTCCTTGCCGTGCGAAGCGGCTTTCCGCGGTGGCGTGTCGGGCGCGCCGCCCGCCCGTATCCCGGCGGATCGATGCACACGTGTTCGGTGAGGTCAACTGGCTTGGGTGAGAGCTGAGTTGGGTCTTGAGAAAACGTTGACGGGGCCTGATCGCGACCCTAATGTTCTGTGCCTCAGCCGAGCGCAGCTCGATCAATTCACGCAAGAACCTCGCCTGTAACGAAAGAAATCAGAGACGTGCCCCTTTCTCCGCCACGCTGAGGAACCGGGCCGGGGCCCCAGGGCGACCAGATGCACAAGAGCGTCCAGTTGGCCCCGGGCGTCCGGGGACGAGGTGAGCGACACAGCGGGGGGAGGGGGCGGATGAGCCTCTTCGAGGACGGCAGGCCCTTCTTGCGGGCGCTGCCCGCGGAGGACCGGCGGGCGCTGCTCGCACTCGGCCGGGCCCGCGGGTACGCGCCGGGCGAGGTCGTCCTCAGGGAGCACGACACCACCACCTTCGTCGTGGCGATCGTCAGCGGCTGGGCCTCCGTCTCGCTGGAGACGGAGCGCGGCGTACGGCTGATCCTGGCGCTGCGCGGCAGCGGTGAGGTCGTCGGTGACCAGGCCGCCGTGGACCACCGCCCGCGCAGCGCCACCGTCACCGCGCTCGGCCCGGTGGACGGCGTGGTGGTGCCCGGCGACCGGTTCCGCGGCTACCTCGCGGCCCGGCCCGTCGCCACCGTACTGATCATGCGGCAGTTCAGCTCCCGGCTGCGCAGCTCGGACGGCGAACGGCGGTCCCTGGCCTCGGAGAAGGTACTGCAACGGCTCGCCGCGCGCCTGGTGGAACTGGCCGAACGCGCCGGCCACCCCGGAGCGCGCGGCGTGGACGTCGATCTCCCGTTGCCCCAGCATGACTTGGCGGCCGCCGTCGGCTCCACCCGCGAAGCGGTGGCCAAGGCGCTGCGGCTGCTGCGCGAGCAGGGCGTCGTACGGACCGGCCCCCGGCGGCTGGCCGTGCTCGACCTCGCGCTGCTGCGGCTGCTCGCCGAGGGGCGCGCGGTCGGCGGCCGGACACCCGGCGGGCCCGCTCCCGTACGTCCCGGGGAATCCCCGCCCGCTGTGTAAACGGCTACAGCCACCCTCTCCCGCCCCGGCCATGCTGCTGCACGTCGGCACGAACCAGGAGGTCCAGTGAGCACGGAAGCCTTGCACCGACTCGTCGTCACCGGAGACGTCTGCGGATCCGGACGGCTGGGGCTGCGTGCCAAGCTGCGGATGCGCGAGGCGATGTACGACGTCTTCGAGGCGGGGTTCACCGCCGTGGGGGTCACCGAGGAGTCCTTCCACCTGGAGGACCGCGGGGACGGCGTCCTCGTCGCGCTCGCCCCCGACGTACCGTCCGCCCAGCTGGTCGGCCCCTGGCTCGAAGCGGTCTACCAGCGGCTCCGGCAGGTCAACGAAGGGCGCGCGGAGCCGCTGCGGCTGCGCGTCGCCATGCACGCCGGGCCGGTCGCCCAGGACGTCCGGGGGCTGGCCGGGCGCGCGGTGGACCTCGCCTGCCGGCTGTGCGACAGCGACACGGCCAGGAGCGTCATGCGGCTGGCGGACCGGGCACCGCTGCTGTTCGTGGTGTCCGGCTCGCTGTACCGCGACGTGGTGGCGGAAGGCGGCACCTGCATCGAGCCCGAGCACTACCGCAGGGCGCGGGTGTCGGAGAAGGAGACGGACGAGGAGGCGTGGTTCCACGTCCCCCGGCTGCCGGTTCCGCCGCTGCCGGACGTGGCGTCACCGGAGGCACCGCCGGACGCGGCGGTGCGGGCGCGGGAGCGGCCGTGCGCGACGGGGGTGCGCGCGGCCCAGGGCCCGGCGCCGGAGCAGGGCGGCGGGGCGGGGCATGGGGGTACGGCCCCGCCGCCCGCTTCCGGGCCCGGACCGGCCGCCGGTACCGCAGCGGAGCCCGCCGCGTACGCCACCAAGTACCACTTCGGCCACATCGGCGGCAGCAACCAGATCTTCGACGGCAACACCTTCACCGGGGACTTCACCGGCGTCCGGCAGGCCGACGCCGTACCGGAACAGGCCCCGGACCGGCCCGGACCGCCCGCCGCGGACCGCTCCGGCGGCGGCACCGGGCCGGAAGGCGGTGACCGGTGAGCGAGGTGGACGACGGGGCCGCGCCGGCCGGTGAGCAGCCCCCGGCACTGCCCGACGGCCGGCCCGGCCGGGACGACGACGCCGCGAAGGCGGCCCGGGACGGCCGGGCCGACGCCGCCGAACCTCCCGAGGAGAAGCCGCGGCTGGACGCCCCCAAGGGCAGTCCGCTGGGCGGCGCCGGCGAGGCGGGCGGCGCCCGTACGGCCCGCGAGGCCCGCACCAACCTGCACGTCGAGGGCGACAACCAGATCTACGACGGCAACGCCTTCTACCAGACGCAGATCTACGACGGGAACACCTTCTACCAGCCCCAGATCCGGGTCGGCGTCGGCGCGGACACCGTCTTCGTCGACGGGCCGGTGCCGGACGAGGAACTGGAGCGCCTGGCCCGGGTCCACTGCCCGGCCCCCGGCCACATCGCGATGCGGACCCGGCTGGAGCGCACGCACCTGCTGGCGCTCTGCGGCGAGCACGGCACCGGCCGTACCTCCACCGGCCTCGCCCTCCTGAAGGACGTCGCCGACGGGGTGTCCCGGCTGGACCCGTCCACCGCGCTCGACAGCGTCGACCAGGACAAGTTCGAGGCCGGCCGCGGCTATCTGCTCGAACTGCCCGCCGAGGACGCCGGCGCGGTCCCCGGCACCGCCCGCGACACGGAGAACGGGAACGGCGCCGGCCACCGGCTCTCCGAACTGCACCTGGACCGGCTCAGCGCCCTGCTCGCCGGGCGCGGCGCCTACGGCGTCCTGGTCGTGGGCAGCGGCGACTTCGCCGACCGGCTGCTGCGCGGCCGCTACGGCGTGCTGTGCGTGCCCCCGCCCGCCGACGACGTCCTCGAACGCCACGTGGCCGACCTGCTCGCCGACGCGCCGGCGGAATTGCGGCACCTGGCCCACGCCAACGCCCGGCGCGCCGACGTACGGCAGGCGCTCGGCCTCGACGAACTGCGGCCGGGCGAGGCGGCCCGGCTCGCCACCCACCTCGCCGCACACGCCAGGGGCGACACCGACGACGCCCGACTGCTCCGCGAGTGCGCGTGGTTCGCGCCCCGCCAGGCGCAGGAGTGGTTCGCCGGCGCCGACCGGCCCGGCACCCTGCCCGAAGCGCTGCCCGCCCTGCGCGCCGCTGCGCTGCGGCTCTCCCTCGCGGTCTTCAACGGCTCCGCGGAGAGCCTGGTGACCGAGGCGGGCGAACTGCTCGCCTGGGAGCTGGCGGTCACCCTCGACCCCCAGTACGCGCCGGGCCGGCCGCTGTTCACCGCGCAGACCGCGGCCCGGCTGGCCGCCGCCCGCGCCGTACCGGGCCGCGGTGTCGAGGATCTGGGCGACGCGGTCATCCCCGTACGGGTGGTGCGCTTCCAGGGCCGCCGGCTGGCCACCGCCGTGCTGTGCGAGGTGTGGGACGGCTACCACAACGTGCGCGGCCCGCTGACCCGCTGGCTGCGGTCCCTGTGCGACGACCAGCGCCCCCAGATGTGGGTGCGCGCCGCGATGGTCGCGGGCGCCCTGTGCGCCCGGGACTACCTGTACGGCTTCTCCGAACTGCTGCTGCCGCTGGCCCGCGCCGACAGTCCGGTGCAGCAGATGGCCGCGGCCACCGCGCTGGCCGAGGCGTCCCGCGACCCGCAGGTGCAGCCCGCCGTGCGCGGTCTGCTGCGCGACTGGGCACGTGGCGACGACCGGTCGGCCCGCGAGACGGCCGCCTTCGCCCACGGATACGGCCTGGCCGCCGGCTCGGTCGCCGGGTCCCTGGACGAACTGGCCCGGATCGGGTCCCGCGAGGACGGCGGCAAGCCCGCCGACGCCGCCTCGTACAGCGTCGTACGGCTGCTGGCGGGACCCGAACCCGACGTCGTGCTCAGGCGGCTGGCCCGCTGGCTCGGCGACCGGCGGCAGGCCCGGCAGAACCTCGCCCTGATGGTGGTGCTGCGCGCGCTGTCCACCCGCACCTCCCACCTGTGGGGGCTCAAGGACAGCCCGGCCCTGGAGCCGTACGGCTCCTGGCCGCTGGCGGCGGCACTGCTGGCGGCCCACCCCGAGCGGGCGCCCTGGCTGGCGGACCTGGTGCACAGCACGCTCAACACGGCGCGGGCGGGCGCCGCCGCGCAGGAGGAGACGGGCCGCTGGATGCGGCGGGCGGCCAAGGACCAGCGGCAGCTCGACGTGCTGTGCGGCTTCCTGCCACGGCTGGTGGAGGAGCGGCGGGACCGGGACCGGTTGCTGCTGCTGGTCGCCCGGCTGGAGCGGGACAGTGACGAACCGCTCGCCCCCCGGGCGGCCGCGCGGATGCGGGCGGTGCTGGAAGGAGAGGGACGACGATGACGCAAGACGGCCGGAACGGCGCGCCGCACGGCTACGGGCCGGGCGCGCCGGCGGGTCAGGGACCGGGGCCCGGAGCTGCGGTGCGGGGGCCGCTGGTCCAGGAGTACGAGTCGGCGGGCCGGTTCCGGCGGCCCAGCATGCAGGTGGCCGCGGTGCTCCGGTACGACAACGGCGGCTACAGCGTGGTGTGGCCGGACCGCCGTGAGGATGTCAACAAGCCGCTCTTCAGGGGCCCGTTCAGGGTGATGGAGGTGCGGATGGGCTGGCATGTGACCGAGTTCCGCACCGAACTGCCCGCGGCGGGCGACGCGGAGTCCTTCCGCGCCTCCGTGGAGGTGCGCTGGCGCGTCGTGGACGCCTACGCGGCGGTCTGCGCCAACGTCTGGGACCTCGCCGAGCACTTCTCGCCCGTGCTGCTCAAGGCGCTGCGCGGGGTGACCCGGCGCTACCGCATCAGCGAGGCGGAACGGGCGGACCGGGCGGTGGAGAACGAACTGGCCGACCTGCGCCTGGGCGACGAACTGGGCCTGGAGACCGACGTGTTCGTCCGGATCGACCTGAGCGAACGCGGGATCAGCGCGGAGCGGCAGCGCACCGACATCGACCACGAGGGCGATCTGGCGCGCCGGCAGCACGCGGAGGAACTGAAGAAGGAACGGCGGGAACAGGAATTGACCCGGATGCGGGCCGCCGAGCTCCAGGAGATGCTCAGCGGCAGCGACGACAGCCGGATCGCGTGGTTCATGGCCCGGGACAAGGCCCGGGCCTGGGACATCCACCAGGCGATCCTCCAGGAGCGCCGCGAGGAGCGGGCCCTGTCCATCGAGACGGTGTTCCGCTTCGTCGACGGCGGGCTGATCGAGCGGCACGACCTCAACGACCAGACCCTGGCCGCCATCGACTTCCTGCGCTCCACGACCAGCGGAGTGGTCGGGCGGGCGGCCGATTCCTTCCTGGAGCCGCCGCGGCGGCGCGCCCTGGAGGACGGCGGACACCGCGCCGAGCGCGAACGGGTCCGCGAACGGCAGCGGATGGACTGGGCGCACGAACCCGATCCGGGGCCCGAGGACGGGCCGGGCGAGGACCCGGCGTACGACGACGGGCCCGGGCCGAGGTCCGGGAACGGCCGTACCGGCGGCGATGACGGGTACGGCGACGACCGGTACGGCGCCGAGGGGCACCGCGAGGACCGGTACGGCACCGACGGCCACCGCGACGCCCCGTACCGCACGGACGAGCCGTATCGCGCGGATGCCCCGTACCGCACGGACGAGCCGCATGACACGGACGACCGGGGCCGGGTCTACGAGCCCGACCGGGTCCAGCCCGCCGCCGAGCGCGACGACTACCGCGCCGCCCGGCGTACGGACTTCCGCGACGACCGGTACGACGACCGGTTCGACGGCCCCCGGTACGACGGCCGCCCGGACGACTTCCGGCACGGCGCGCGGGACGACCGCCGCGGCGACCACCGGGACGATCACCGGGACGCGCCCGCACCGCGCCGCGGCCGGGGCCTGGACTGGGGGGACGCATGACCACCGGAGCTCCGCCCGCACCCGCCCCCGCACCCGCCCCCGCACCGGCGCCCGCCCGCGGGGCCTGCCCCTGCCCCGCGTCCGGCCCCGCCGCGGGGCTCGGCCCCGACTTCGTGGCCGAGCGCCTGCTGAAGGCCGTACGCGAAGAGATCAGCCGCGCCGACACCAAGGCGTCCGTCATGATGACCGGCGCCACGGCGGCGCTGGTCCTGCTCTGCGGCCGGGACGGGCAGCTCCTGGCGATGCCCGCCGCCCGCGCCGCCCTGCTGCTCACCGGCACCGTGCTCTGGACGCTGGGCATCGCGATGTTCGTGGCGGCGGTGCTGCCCCGCACCCGTACCGCCGTGGACGGCTGCCTGACCTTCCTGCCGCAGCTCACCCGGGGCACGTCGGCCGACGTCCTGCTGCCGCGGGTGGCCCTGGCGGGCCGCGACACCGCGCAGTGGGCCGTCGAGCAGGCGTGCACCCTCGGCCGCATCCTCGGCGCCAAGTACCGCTGGCTGCGCTGGGGCGTCGGCTGCCTGGCCGCCGGCGGCTCCTGCGCCCTGGCCGGAGGACTGTGGTGAACACGACGCACCGGACCGGACCGGCCGCCGCCCGCACCCGCCGCGGGGCACGCCGCGCCGCCGTGGCGGCGCTCACCGCGCTCTGCGCGACCGTGCCGCTCGGCCCGCCGCCCGCGTGGGCCGCGCCCTCGCCCACCGCCCCGGCCGTGGGCCCGACACCCGTCGACTTCTCCGTCGTCGTGGACGCCTCCGCCAGCATCGGCAAGGACGCGCTGGCCCGCGAGGCCGAAGCCGCCGCGCTGATAGGCCAGGGCGAGATCTCCGACCGGTCCCGGGCCGGCGTGATCGGGTTCGGCAGCGCGGAGAAGGAGGGCCAGCAGCCCGTACGGGAAGTCTGCCCGCCCACCGTCGTCGACGCCGCGGGCCGCCAGCGCATCAGCGACTGCGCCCGCCGCCTGACCGACCGCGCGAGCGCCGGCCTCGGCCCCGGCACCGACTTCCCCGCCGCCCTCACCCAGGCCCTGACCCGCCTGCGCGAGAACGGCACCGAAGGCGCGGCCAAGGTCATCTTCCTGCTCACCGACGGCAAGCTGAACGTCGAGGACAGCCCCGCCTACGGGGCCGATCCCGCCGCCCGGCGGCAGGAGGGCGAGAAGCGGCTGCGCGAGGTGCTCGACCGCGCGCGCCGCGAGCACGTGCAGATCTGGCCGCTGGGCTTCGGCAAGGGCATCGACAAGAAGGCCCTCCAGCAGATGGCCGACGGCGGCTACCGCAACGGCTGCGCCGAGCTGCCCGGCGCCCGGCCGCGGCCGGAGGTCGTCGACGGCGCGGCGGACGTGGACCGGGCGCTCCAGGGCGCGTTCGCCGCCGCCCGCTGCGCCCGCGTCGAGCAGGGCACCAGCGGCAAACCGCCGGGCGAGCTGGAGGTGACCATCCCGCCGATCGCGACCGACGGATCGATCACCGTCACCAAGCGCGACCCGCGGGTGACCGCCGCCTATTACGACCCCAAGGGCCGCAAAGTGCCCTTGCAAGGGGAGTCCGACGGCTCCCGCTTCGAGGTCAGCGGCCAGGACGGGCCGGTCGAGGCACTGCGGGTCAAGGACCCGCTGCCGGGGAAGTGGCGGGTGAAGCTGTCCGCGCCCGAGGGGCACCGGGACCAGCCCGCGACCGTACGGGCCATCTGGCAGGGCGTGCTGCGCTCGTCGGTCACCCTGGAGCCGTCCGCGCCCCGGCCCGGCGAGGACGTCGTCGTACGGATGCGCCTCCAGACCCGGCGCGGTGTGGTGATCACCGATCCCGGCCAGCTCGCCGGGGTGCGGGCCGCCGCCCAGCTGTCCGGCGACGGCTTCGAGCCGGTGGACGTCCCGCTGCGGGACGACGGCGAAGGCCCCGACGAACGGGCCGGTGACGTGCTGTACGGGGCCACGGTCACGGTGCCGAAGACGGCCACCGGCGCCCTGCGGCTGGCCGGTGCCATCGCGGCGCCCGGCGTCACCGGCGACCGGCGGCCCTACGACACGCGGGTCTCCTCGGGCCCGGCGCCCGTGGCGGCCGGTGTGACGCTGGAGGGCCACGACGTGCACCCCGGCGGCTCGGTCGGCGGCAAGCTGGTCGCCCGCAACAACGACAGCCGCCCGCACACCCTGCGGCTGGGCCTGGCCGACCAGTCCACGGCGGCGGCCCTGCGCATCGCCCCGGCCACCGTCACCGTCGCGCCCGGCGCCCAGCAGCCGGTGCCGTTCACGGTGTCCTTCGGCGACGGGGCACCGCCGGGCGACGCCGGCGGCCGGATCACCGTCACCGACCGGACCGACGGCGGCCGGGAGGTCGGCTCCGCCTTCCTGACCGTCACCGTCACCCCCGCCCCCACCTGGTGGGACCGCTGGTGGTGGGCGGCCGTCGGCGGTGCCGGACTGCTGCTCGCGGCCACCGCGGTCATCGCCATCCGCATCTGGTACGGCGGTGTGCAGGGGTCGCTGCAAGGGCTCGTCCTCGAACTGCGCCGGGAGGGCAGCACCTTGGGCGAGCTGAAGGTACGCGGCGCCCGCACGAAGACGTTCTGCTTCGCGGTGGACAACCCGTCCTCGCCGCGCCCCGGCCTGCGCCGCCGGGACGTGCGCGCGGCACAGTCGTACCGGCTCCAGCGCAAGGGCGACGGGCTGCGGCTGCGCGTACCCCGGGGTGGCGAGCAGCCGGTGCCGCGCGGCGCGCCCGTATCGCTCGACCACGACCTGGAACTGTTCGTGCGCGGCGGGCGCGGACCGGGCCGGGAGCGTACGGGACGGCAGCGGCGGCCGGGCACGGCGCCCGGCCCCCGGAACACGCCCGGCCGCTTCACCGGACGGTTCGGCCGGGGCGGCACCGGCACACCCGACGGCCGTGGCGGACAAGGGCCGGCCGGCGACGGCGGCGGCAGGCGGTCCGGTCCGGCCGGACCGGGCGGCTCGGGCGGGGCAGGCGGCTCGGCCGGATATGACTCCGCGTTCTGAGGCGTCCGTGCCACCGGGCGGCGGCTTGCGCGCAGCGCCGCCCGGACCGCCGGCAGCACCACATCTCGCAGCACAGGCCGCCCCCGACGGGCGGACGAGGGGAGCGACACCATGAAGATCTACCAGCCCATGCTGTTCGTGGGGCTGGGCGGCACCGGCGCCCGGATCGGCGCCGAGCTGGAGCGGAACCTGCGCCGCGAGCTGTGCGGGCCGGACGGCACCGACCTGGTCGGCCGCGGCAAGCAGCGGGTCCCCTTCCAGCTGCCGGACTGCCTGCAGTTCGTGTACGCGGACTTCAGCGAGTCCGAGCTGGACCGGCTGCCGCACCTGAGCGCCCGCGGCCCCGAGGCGGCGGCGTTCGCCCGCACCTCCCGGGCCGTGCACAACCTGCTGCCCACCTACGACAACTCGCCCGAGATGACCCGCATGCTGCGCATCGCGCAGCACGACGAGACCGTCGGCTGGCTGCCGCCGCGGGTGGACGAGCCCCGGGTCTCCCCGCTGCACACCGGCGCCGGGCAGCTGCCCACCGTCGGCCGGGCCGCGCTGTTCGCCACCATGCGCAACGGCCCGGACCAGGTGCTCGGCCCGCTCCGCGCGGCGATCGACGCGCTCAGCAAGTCGGCGGGCGACCTCCAGGAGCTGGGCGGCGGGCAGATCCGCGGCTACGACGTCTTCGTGGCGTTCTCCGTCGCGGGCGGCACCGGGGCGGGCATCTTCTACGACTTCCTGCACCTGATCGGGCACGCCTTCCACTCGGTGAACCTGCCCGGCGCCAAGATCTACCCGCTGGTCGTGATGCCGTCCGCGTTCCCGCCGGAGTCCGGCGGCGGCCGGGAGGCCGAACTGAACGCCGCCCGCGCCCTGGTGGACCTCTCCCACCTGGTCGACGACCAGAACGCCGCGGACGCCACCCCCGACCTCGGCGACGTGGAACAGCGCGGCTCGCTGAGCGTGAAGTACCCGGAGATGGTGCCGGTCAGCCTGCGCACCTCCACCGTCCAGACGGCGTTCCTCTTCAGCCGTACCGCCGGGATGCGCCCCGACGACCTGCGCCGTTCCATCACCGCCATGGTCACCTCGCTGATCGGCACGGACCTGGGCGAGGAGAACACCCGCGGCCGGGCCGACGACGCCTACCAGTCCTTCGCCGCCAGCTTCGTCAACCGCGGCACCAGCCGCTCGGCCGCCGCCGCCACCGGCATCGGCCTCCAGGGCATGTCCACCGCGCTGGCCGCCTCGATGACCGTGCCGGTCGACGAACTCGCCGAGATCGTCGCCGCCCGGATGCTGGCCTGCGCCGTACGCGGCCTGGTGGACCGGGCCCGCCAGGGCGGCGCCGGCCACCGGGCCCTGGTCGCCGAGGCGTTCAAGGAGTCCGGCATCGAGGACGTGTGGGCCCGGGACGCGCTGGAGGTGGCGGATCCCGACCCGGTGCCCAAGGGCGCCAAGGCGATCGGCCAGGCGCTGCGCGACCGGATCGGCGACATGGAGGACCAGCTCGCCCAGCTCGACCGGCAGCTGGACCGCCGCTCGGTGGAGCTGGCGGAGCGCTTCAACCCGCGCCGCGGCCTGCTCGCCCTGCTCAAACAGCACGACCCGTTCCGCCTGGAGCGGGTGTTCACCGGCAATCCGGGCGACCGCGACCGGGTCGCGCAGGCCGGCTTCTCCGGCATGCTCGACAACCGGCGCAACCGCCCGCAGCGCCCCGAGGGCGTGGACACCAGCCCGCCGCCGGTGCCGCGCATCGGCCGCCGGATGGGCGGCGTGGTGCCCGCGCGCTGGGGCGACCCCGAGGTGGAGGCCGCCCAGCAGGAGCAGGACGCCTGGTACCGCTGGGCGGCCTGCCGGGTCTGGCACGCGCGGTGGAAGGAGCAGGAGCCGCGCTGGCGCCCGCTCGCCGACCGGTCCATGAAGGAACTGACCGCGCTCGTACGGGCCTTCCGCGACCACGAGGAGGAGGAGAACGGCCTGTTCCGCGAGCGGCGCCGCGAGCTGTACCGCGAGGACCGCACGGGCGTGTCGTACCTGCTCCCGCCGCAGAACACCCTCGACGCCTTCTACGACGACGTCCTGACCCGCCTCCTCCAGCGCGAGGGCATCCCGGACAGCCAGGACGAGGCCGCGCTGCTCGTGCGCATCGTCGAACCGCAGCACTGGGAACACGCCCTGGAGGCCGTCCAGCGTTCGCCGCGCGCCGCCGTCAAGGAGGTCAAGCAGGTCCTGGAGGCCCGGATCAAGAAGCTGTTCGGGGAGGCCGGCGTCCACCAGGAGCGGCCCCTGCTGCCGTCCCTCGGCGATCTGCTCGCGGCGGCGTCCGGGGACGAGGAGTCCGCCGAGTCGGTGGACGAGAAGTGGCTCGACCAGTTCCGCTCCCAGCTCGCGGGCCTGCTGCCGGCCGGTTTCACGCCGGACGGGACCGGAAGGCTGAAGACGCTCATCGTGCGCCCGCAGACCAAGGCCAAGGGCAGTGTGGACCGCTTCCTGGAGCAGTCGCTGCTGCTGCCGCGCGACGAGAACCGGATGCCGGCCGAATTCCGCGCCGTACCCACCGAATCCATCACCGTCGTGCTGTTCCGCAGCGAGATGAGCCTGACCGACATCTCCGAGGTGCGCCAGGTGCTGCGCCTGTGGGGCCGGGCCAGGGAGCGGGAGGGCCGCGAGGACCACCTCCAGTGGCGCCAGCGCACCGGCTACCGCGACGCGTGGCTGGCCAGTACGGAGAGCGACCGGCAGCGGGTGCTCCAGCGCATGCTGTGCGCGATGTGGAACGGGCGCGTCGAGGTCACCGGCGACCCGCTCTCCCCGGAGAGCGTCTGCTTCCGGCTGCGCGGCGGCGACTCGGCCACCATGACGCTGGCCCTGCAACCGTACGACCGGGACGTCTCCAGCTGGTCCGACCTGCTGCGGGCCTACGAGCGCTGGGCGCTGCTGGACGCCGGGTCGGCGGTCAAGGACTTCTGCTCGGTGCTGATGGAGGCCCTGCCGGAGGGGCTGAGCACCACACCGAGGGAGCCCGACCCGCTGTTCTGGACCTTCCTGCGCGCGGTGGCCCCGGAACAGGCCGCCCGGCTGCGGCAGCGCGCCCGGGACCTGGACGCGGACGACCAGGACTGGATCGAGCCGCTGCGCCACTTCTGGACCACGACCCTGGACGGCGCGCTGGACCTGCGCTTCCCGCGCAGCCTGCGCGCCAACCGGCCCTCGCTGCGCGCCCTGGCACAGGCCCAGGCACAGCTGCGGCAAGGGGGCGGCTCCCCGTCCCGGCTCCGCAAGGCCAACGGGCACCAACCGGCCGGGGAGGACCGGGCACGGGAGGCGCGGCCGTACGAGTCCGGTGCGCGGACCGGCGCGTACGAGCCCGGGGCGCACGGGACCGGCCCGCAGGAGACCGGCCCGTACGAATCCGGCCCGTACGAGTCCGGTGTACGCGGGACCGGCCCGCACGCCACCGCTCCGCATGAGCCGACGCCCCGGCAGGCGCCCGGACCGCACGAGCCGCGGCCGGAGCCCGAGGGGCCGGGCCGCCCCGCGAGCCCGGCCGAGGACGCCCTGTGGGCCGATCCGTGGGACGACGGGCCGAGGGAGGAGGATCTGCTGTGAGCGCCCGCACCACTGCTCCGGTCGTCACCCTCGACCTGCGGGACGGCGACGCCGCGTTCGCCGGCGCGGACGGGCTGCACCGCGCCGTCCGCGCCGCGCTGGACGGCGCCGCCGACCGGCCGGCCGAGCGCTTCCTGCTCGTGGACACCGCCGACGGCCTCGCCCGCCACCAGCGCACCTACGAACAGGTCCTGGCCTACGGCTCCGGGCACGCGCTGTGCGTCGCGGTCGGCGCCCCGCCCGCGGAACCGGGCGACGGCATCGCGGTGCCGCCCGCGCCGACCCCGTGGGCCCTGAACCGGCCCTCGCCGCTGCGCCCGCCCACCGTCGGCGTCCTGTGGGTCCTCGACCCGCACGCCGGCACGGCCGCCGACCCGGCGCCGCAGGAGGACGCGGGCGCGCTGCGCCCGCTCCTCGAACTCCTCGCGGCACCGGCCGTGTTCGACGCCGTCCTGCACGCGGTCTCGGAGATCCCCGACGGTGTGGCCGTGCCCGCCCTGCGCGTACTGGAACACGACCTGTCGCCCACCGCCCGCGCCCGCGTCTGGCGGCAGGCGCTGGCCGACCTGGTCGGCCAGGACGACCCCGGCGGCCGGATCTCGGTCGCCGACCCGGAGGCGGGCGGGGTGCCCGCCGCGCTGGCGCCGCTGGTCGGCGCGGGGATGCCGCGGAGCGTGGAGCGCGCGGAGTGGCGGCGGGCGGGCGGCGAGGCCGACGAGCGGTTCCGGGCCTGCGAAGCGGCGCTGGACGAGGCGGAGGACGCCTACGAGCGGCAGCGCGGCGCGGGCGGGCTGCTGCGCGGCGCGGCCGGGGACACCGACCTGGCCGGGAGCCTGGAGGCCGCCGCCGCCGAACTGGCCGCCTACCGCGAGACCGTCGCCGAGACCCTCCGCGACGGCGACGGCGTCGGCCTGCCCCCGGAACAGCGCCGGCGGCTGTACGAGCACGGCATCGACCTGCCCCGGGTGCCGGAGGCCGCCCGCGACCGGATCGGCCCCGGTCTGCGCGGCTTCGCCCAGAACCTGCTGGCGCGCCGGCTGCCGCTGCGTTCCACGGCGGCCCGGCTCAGCGCGCTGTCCGACCTGGCCACGCCCACCGGCAGCGCGGCCCGCCTCGGCCGGCTGGACGAGCTGTGCCCGGCCGATCTGCCGCGGCAGTTGGCCGGGCCGCGGCCGTTCGAGGTGCGCGGCGCGGCCTCCGCGGAGCTGGCCGGCGGCGCGGCCGTCGCCGCGGCGGCGGGGCTGTGGCCGGGACCCGGCTGGGCGCTGGGCCCGCTGACGGCGCTGGCCGCCGCCGGGCTGACCGCACTCGCCCTGGCCCGCCGTCCCGGGCGCGGCGGGGACGGGCGTCTGGACGGCGGCGGACGCTCGGGCGCCCTGGCGCAGTTGTGTGCCGGACTGGCCGGAGCGGCCGTCGGTATCGCCCTGGGCCAGGCCCTCGCGGTCCCCGCCTGGCTCGGGCTGAGCACCCTGCTGGTGGCGCTGGTCGCGCTGCCGCTGCTGGCGGTACGCCGGTGGACCGAGGCCCTGGACACCTGGTGGGCGGTGGGCGGCGGCCCCGAGGGGCGGGACGCGCTGCACGCCCTCGACGGACTGCTGGCGGACGCCGTCGTACACGACTGGCTGCTGGCGGACGCCCGGCTGTACTGCGCCGACGGGGCGCGGGCGGTGGCCGGGATGATCCGCCGTGCGGCGACCGCCGCCGAGGGCCGCGAGCCGGTGCCCGCCGCGGGGGCCGACGGCGGCGCCCGGGACACCGGTCCGCCGGCCGGCGATCTGCTGGACGACGACTGGTTCGGTCCGCCGGCGCCCGGCCGGCAGGATGCGCCGCACGCCTCGTACGACTCCTTCGAGACCGCCGGCCCCCGGTACGACGACACCGCACAGGGCTGGGACGACTGGGACGACTGGGACCGCGAACCGGAACCCGGCGGACCGGACGGCGCCGGCGGGCCGGCCACCGCACGCGGCGCCACCTGGCAGGACCCGCTCGCCGACACGGTCCCGCGGGCCGCGGCCGGGGCCGCGCCCGCACCGGCCGCCGCCCCGCCCGACGACGTGCCCGTCCCCTGGCTGGAGCGGGAGGCGGGCGACGGCGGACCGGAGCTGGTCGCCACCCTCGTGGGCGACCTCGCCGACGGCATCGCCGGGCTCCTCGACCCGTACTGGGGCGCCATCGAGCGCGACCCCGGCGCGGCCGCCGCGCTCCCCGTCGACCGGGAGGTACGCGCCCTGATCGACGGCGAGAGCGCCCGGCTGGCCCGGGACGGCGTCGCCGCGGCCCCCGCCTTCGCCCGGGACCCCGGCTCCCGGCCGGACCCGGCCGTCCTGCTCGGCCTGGCCCCCGACCGGGTCACCCGCGTCCTCCAGGAGCACGGCGACGGCACCGGCACGGTCCCGCTCTGCGCGGCCGAGCACCGCCGGCTGCTCTCCCGCGACCGGCACGCCGGCCGCGGGGTGCGCTTCGCCCCGGACGTCACCCGGCACGGCGACGGCCCGCAGCCGGCCGAAGGGCCGGGCGCCGACGACATGGTGTGGACCCCGGCCGGCCGGTACGCGGGGGTCTTCCGGCTGCTGCCGCTGCGTACCGGGTCGGTGCGCACGGTCCGGCTGCGCGGTGACGGCGACACCACCGGGCCGGAACTGCCCGCGACCGCCAACGAATGAGGGGACGTCATGAACGAGTGGGCGGACCGGCAGGACCCGGTACGGACACCTGACGCCGCGCCGGACGGCCGTGCCGCGCCCGGGGCCGGCGCGCCCGGGCCCGCCGGCCCGCGGAGCGCCGACCGCCCTCCGCGCGAACGCGTGGAGCTGGCCTTCTTCACCGACGAGGGCACTCCGGCCCGGCTGTCGGCGGCCTGCTGGGGCGAGGTGCCCGCCGGACCGCAGCGGCACCCGCTGCGCGCCAGGCCCCTGACGCTCGGCGAGGACTGGCGGGTGATGCAGTACCGCCTCGCGCACACCGCGCGCGGCGACCACCGGGCCCGCGACCGGCTGGAGGCGGAGGTGGGCGTCGGTCTCGCCGTACGCCGGGCGTTCGGCGACGCCCCGTATCACCAGCTGTTCGCCCGGCTCGGCGGCTACCACCTGGACGTACGGGAGCCGTTCGTCTTCTACGAACCCGCCCGCGGGCGCCCGCTGGCCGCGCTCGCGGGCCGGGCCACGGTCAAGGAACAGGAGCGCATCCGCAGTGAACTGGTCCTGGCGGTGCGGCTGTTGGAGGCGGTCGACGTGGTGCACCGCGGGCTGACCCCGCACACCGTACGGTGGGACGGCCGCCATGTCCGGCTGCCCGAACCGTGCCTCGCCACCCGCGCCGGGCACCCCCGCGAGGCCCTCGGCGAGGCGCCCTGGGCCGCGCCGGAACAGCGCGCCGGGCGCGGCACCGCCGACCCGCGCGACGACCTGTGGAGTGTGGCCCAGGTGATGTACCACCTGGTCACCGGACGCGAAGGGGACCCGGACGGGCCGCCGCGCGACCTGCCGCGGCTGCCCGCGCTCGGCGTGCTGTCCACCGCGTTCGCGCCGACGGCACAGGAGCGCGGCCACCCCGTCGAGGTGCTGCGGATGCTCAACCGGCAGGACCCGCTCCAGAGCCGTCCCCTCCCGGCCGACCCCCTGGAGCCGGGGCGCCGCGCCTTTGAAGAGGAACTCGCGCGCAAACGCTCCCGGTTGGGCCTGGACGGTGACCACGCGGCGGAGGACGGGCCCGGCCGGGCACCGGGCCGCGGGCTGCGCGCCCTGTTCGGGGCCGGCCGCACGGGCACAGGAGGACGCCGGTGAGCATGTACCCGATGGGCCCCGGCCCCCGGCCGGTGGTGTGCCCGTACTGCCTCGATCCGATCGCCTTCGACGAGGACCGGCTGTACGTACGCGACGAGACCAGCACCTTCGTCCGGCTGGACCTGACGGGCGAGCACAACCCGCTGCGCCGCCGGGACGCGCTGCGCGAGGCGTTCCAGGTCTGCGGCAACACGGCCGGCATGCCCGAGCACTACCTGCCCGCGCCCTACCTCACCAACGGCGAACCGCTGACGGTGGCCCTGGTCGGCAGTTCCCGCGCGGGCAAGACCCACCTGCTCGCCTCGATGATCGGCGAGGTGGAGCGCGGCGCGCTGGACGCCCACGGCCTCAAGGCCGCGCCGCTGCACACCGACGCGCACCGCGCCTACCTCAACGACCGGGTGCTCAAGCTGCGGGCCGGCGAGACGCTGGCGCACACCGAGCAGACCGAGTTCGCCGAGTTCGCCGACGGGCTGCTGGTGAGCCGGGGCGGCACGGCGCGGCCGGTGGTCTTCTTCGACCTCTCGGGCGAGGACCTGGAGCGCACCGGCCGGGTGACCCGGTTCCTGGCTGCCGTCAGCGCGTTCATCTTCGTCGTCGATCCGCTGCGCGCGCTGCCGCTGCCGTACCTGGACGCGGTGCGCGAACGCACCAAGCAGCGCACCGACGACCTCGGCGACCGCTCGTTCGGCACCGTGCTGGACCGGGTGCCGCGCGAAGGGCCGTACGTCGACGCGGCGGCCGCGGTCGTGGTGGGCAAGAGCGACCTGATCCGCTTCGAACCGGCGGTGGCGCGCTGGCTGACCGCCCCGGAGAGCGCCCGGCCGACGGCACGGGCGCTGCGCGCGGAGAGCCGGGACGTCTACGCCTTCCTGCGGCACCACGGCGGGCCCGCCTGGCTCAAGCCGTTCGGCGACTGCGCGCGGTGCACCCTGCACTTCGCGTCGGCCACCGGCGGCCAGGAGGACGCGGGCGGCTTCCCGCAGGGCGTCCGGCCGCGGCGGGTGCTCACCCCGCTGCTGTCGGTCTTCGCGATGTGCGGGCTCCTGCCGGGAGCCGACCCTCAGGAGGTGGGGCTGTGAACGCGACCGAGGCGGTGCACCAGATCGTCTTCCGCTGGGACGCGGACCACGCGGTCGGCGGCGCGGGGGTGGGCCCGGTGGCCTGGTCGGGCAACCGGGAGGGGCTGGAGCCGATCTACCGCAAGGTCGCCCCGCTGCTGCGCGTCCCCGGCGACGCGGCGCGCGAGAGCCTGGCCCGGGTGGAGCTGCCCGGGGAGGCGGGGCACGAGCGGTCGGTGCTGCTGATCCGGCGGATTCCCGACCAGGACCGCGGGGGCCGCCCCAGCACCTGTTCGCACGCGCTGCTGGGCAGTGCCTCCGTGCTGACGCCCGGCCGCTGCCTGGGCCTGCACGACTGGCGCTGGGAGGGCAGCGGCATCAACCTGCGGGAGGTCGAGGGCCGGACTCTGGAGTGCGTCCCGGCCCCGGCGCTGTGGGCGGCGGCCGACCGCGCGGCACCGGCGCTCACCGAGCGGGCCGGGCGGTTCCCCGAGGAACTGACGGCGGTGCTCGCCGAGCGCCTGCGCCGCCCGCGCAGCCGGCTCTCCGTCCTGGACCGCACGGGCGGCGAAGGGCCGGTGCCCGTCCTGTGGGGGCTGCGGCAGCTGCTGGGGCCCGCGCTGCCCGGCTCCTGGTCCTTCGCCACCCACGACACCCGGGACGGCGGGCCGTTCCGCTACGTCTTCGTGCCGCGCTGGCCCGTATCGGCCACGCAGGATCAGCAGTTGACGCGCCTGGACCCGGCCCGGCCCGGGCTCGGTACGTCCGGCGACGGCCTGCCGGACCACGGCGATCCGGCCGGAAACGCCGCCCTGCAACTGGTCGAGCACTACCTGGAGCACCGCTACGACCCCGAGGCGCTGCGCGCGACGCGCCGCGCGCTCGCCGAGCGCCACGTCTTCGAGCAGGAACGCCTCGACGAACGGGTGCGCCTGGTGCACGAGGCGCTGAAGTGGCTCAGCCACGCCGTGGGCCACCGCCGCTCCCGTACGGAGCGGGCGGACGTCACCCGCGAACCGTCGCGCGAGGAGCCGTACGACCGGGCACGGGAGACGCCGTACGACGACCGGGTGTTCGACCACATGCGGGAGGACCAGGAACAGCCGCCGTACCGGCGGGCGTACGACGGCCGCGACCGGCAGCCGCACGACCGGCCCCGCGAGGACCGCGGGCAGTCGTACGACACGTCCTGCGATCCGCCGTACGAGGAGCGCGGCGGGCGGCCCCGCGACCCGCGGCAGGCCGTCCGGGCCGGCACCGGCCTGGCCCGCGACGCGACCGCGGAGGTCCTGCTCACCGCGCTCCACCGGGACGGTGAGGACGCCGCGCGTTACCTGCACAGCAGCAGCGACGACGTGCTCCTGGAGGTGCTCGAAGGCGGCCTCCCCGCGGCACAGGCCGACCGCGTGGCCCACGCCCTCATCGACCGCGCCCCGCGCCGGACCGCCCCGGACGCCCACGCGGTCTGCGAACGCCTCCTGCTGGCCCGGCTGTTCCTCGGCCCGTGGAGCGGCCACCGCGACGAGGACCCGGTCACCGGGCCGGACGGCCGGATGCGGGTACGGACCGCCGTGCTCCTCTACGACGAGCTGGTGCGCCCGTACGGCGAACAGGGCAGCGTCCCCGGCCTGTTGCAGCGCGTCCTGCCGGACCTGTGGGACGGCCACGACGGACGGGGCCGCGCGGTGCTGCGGCACCTGCTCGAAGACGGCCGCCCCACCGGCTTCGGCGACAAGGGCTGGAAGGCGCTGTTCGACACCGCGACCCGGCAGCCGCAGGAGACGCCGCGAACCCCCCGGAGCACCGTCCGGGCCTTCCGGCGCACCGACCGCCGATCCCGCCACAGCCGCCCCCCGGACACCGCCGACAACACGCCGGAGGACCAGGCCGGCAAGCTCTGGGTCGCCGCACTGCTCATGCTGATAGCCGTCGCGGTGATCCTGATCGCGGTCATCCTTGTGGCGGGTTCCTAGCGGCCCGCCCTCCGGCACGAGCGTCCGGCAGAAGGGGAAACGCCGTGGCGCGGCCGGTCCGCGGTCCTCCGCCGCGCTCCCCGACCCGCGAAGATGGGCCCATGGGATTTCACGTCGACTCCGAGGCCGGGCGGCTGCGCCGCGTCATTCTGCACCGCCCCGATCTGGAGCTGAAGCGACTCACCCCGACCAACAAGGACGCGCTGCTCTTCGACGACGTGCTGTGGGTGCGCCGGGCGCGTGCCGAGCACGATGCCTTCGCGGACATCCTCCGGGACCGGGGGGTCGAGGTGCACCTGTTCGGGGACCTGCTGGCGGAGACCCTCCAGGTCCCCGAGGCGCGCCGGCTCGTGCTGGACCGGGTCTTCCACGAGAAGGAGTACGGGCCGCTGGCCACCGACCACCTGCGGGCCGTCTTCGACTCGATGGCCGTTCCGGAGCTGGTGGAGGCGCTGGTCGGCGGGATGACCAAGCGGGAGTACCTGGCGGCGCACCCGGAGCCGACCTCGGTCCGCTTCCACGTGATGGACCTCGACGACTTCGTACTGCGCCCGCTGCCCAACCACCTGTTCACCCGCGACACCTCGGCGTGGGTGTACGACGGGGTGTCGATCAACGCCATGCGCTGGCCGGCGCGGCAGCGCGAGACCGTGCACTACGAGGCGATCTACCGGCACCACAAGCTGTTCCGGGGCGGCGGCTTCAACGTCTGGTCGGAGGGGCAGGCGGCCTACCCGTCGACCATCGAGGGCGGCGACGTCCTGGTGCTCGGCAACGGTGCCGTACTGATCGGGATGAGCGAGCGGACCACCCCGCAGGCCGTCGAGATGCTGGCGCGCGGGCTGTTCGCGGCCGGGTCGGCGCGCACCATCGTGGCGCTGGACATGCCCAAGCGGCGGGCGTTCATGCACCTGGACACGGTGATGACGATGGTCGACGGCGGCACCTTCACCCAGTACGAGGGGCTGGGCATGCTGCGCTCGTACACGATCGAGCCGGGCGCCGGCGACCAGGAGCTGAAGGTCACCGACCACCCGCCGGAGCACATGCACCGCGCCATGGCGGCGGCGCTCGGCCTGGACGACATCCGGGTGCTGACCGCGACGCAGGACGTGCACTCGGCCGAGCGCGAGCAGTGGGACGACGGGTGCAACGTGCTGGCCGTCGAGCCGGGCGTGGTGGTCGCCTATGAGCGCAACGTCACCACCAACACCTTCCTGCGCAAGCGCGGCATCGAGGTCATTACCATTCCGGGCAGCGAGCTGGGCCGGGGCCGGGGCGGCCCGCGTTGCATGAGCTGCCCGGTGGAGCGCGATCCGGTGTGAGGGCGCGGTTCCCGGGGGAGGGGGCTGCGGGGAGCGGGCCTGCGAGGGTGAGGGAGCGGGGGTGGGGGCGGACACGAGGGTGTATAGAGATGCGGTCGGTCGTATACACTTCCATTCGTACCGATTGCCGCGACCTAGGAGCCACCCATGGCGACGGACCTCAAGGGCCGCCACTTCCTCAAGGAGCTGGATTTCACCGCGGCGGAATTCGGCCGGCTCGTCGACCTGGCGGCCGAGCTGAAGGCCGCCAAGCGCGCGGGCGAGGAGGTCGCGCGCCTGCGGGGCCGCAACATCGCCCTGATCTTCGAGAAGACCTCCACCCGCACCCGCTGCGCCTTCGAGGTCGCCGCCGCGGACCAGGGTGCCTCGACCACCTACCTGGACCCGGCCGCCTCCCAGATCGGGCACAAGGAGTCGGTGAAGGACACCGCCCGGGTCCTCGGCCGGATGTACGACGGCATCCAGTACCGGGGCAGCTCCCAGGACGCCGTCGAGGAGCTGGCGCGCCACGCCGGCGTGCCGGTCTTCAACGGCCTGACCGACCGGTGGCACCCGACCCAGATGCTCGCCGACGTGCTCACCGTGCGGGAACATGCGCCCGGCCGCCCGCTGACGGAGATCGCCTTCGCCTACCTCGGCGACGCCCGCTACAACATGGGCAACTCCTACCTGATCACCGGCGCGCTGCTCGGCATGGACATCCGGATCGTCGCTCCCGAGGACCTCTGGCCGGACGCGGAGATCGTCGCCCGGGCCAAAGAGCTGGCCGCGCACAGCGGCGCCCGGATCACGCTCACCGCGGACGTGGCCGAAGGGGTGCGCGGCGCGGACTTCGTCGCGACCGACGTGTGGGTCTCGATGGGCGAGCCCAAGGAGGTCTGGGACGAGCGGATCGCGCTGCTCGGCGGGTACGCCGTCACGATGGACGTGCTGCGCGCCACCGGCAACCCGGACGTGAAGTTCCTGCACTGCCTGCCGGCCTTCCACGACCTGGGCACCACCGTCGGCCGGGAGATCCACGAGCGGCACGGCCTGACCTCCCTGGAGGTCACCGACGAGGTCTTCGAGTCGGCGCACTCGGTGGTCTTCGACGAGGCCGAGAACCGGCTGCACACGATCAAGGCGGTCCTGGTCGCCACTCTGGCCGGGTAGGCGCCGCGCCGCACCCGCACGCCGTACGGGCCCGTACGCCCGAATTGCATGGCTATACGACCCTATGGGCGATCATGCAGGCGGAGCGGTTACCATCGAACGACTCCCGGGGTCCGGACCCACCGGTCCGGACCCCGCTGCGTGCCCGGCCCCACCCCGCCGTGCGCGCCGCACCACCGCACCACCAGAGATGAGAACCACCCCATGCGTCCGTCAGGTTCTGGACTGCGCATCAAGTCCCCCGACCTCCTCGTCGCCGAATCCGGCGCGGACCTCGCCGGCCACGGCCTCAAGCGCACCATGGGGCTCTTCCAGCTCGTGTGCTTCGGCATCGGCGCCATCGTCGGCACCGGCATCTTCGTCGGCCTGTCCGACACCGTCGCCCAGTCCGGCCCCGCCGTCCTCGTCTCCTTCGTGCTGGCCGCCGTCACCTGCGTCTTCACCGCCTTCTCCTTCGCGGAGCTGGGCGGCGCCGTCCCGGTGTCCGGCAGCTCGTACTCCTACGCGTACGCCACCCTCGGCGAGCGCGCCGCCTTCCTCGTGGGCTGGTGCCTGCTGCTGGAGTACGGCGTCTCGGTCTCGGCGGTCGCGGTCGGCTGGGGGCAGTACCTGAACGAGCTGCTGAACAGCCTGGTCGGCTGGCAGCTGCCCGCCGCGCTGTCCAGTCCGCCCGGCGACGGCGGCGTCGTCAACGTCCCGGCCGTCGTCGTGATGCTGCTCGCCGCGGTGCTGCTGGTGCGCGGCATCCGCGAGAGCGCCCGCGCGACCGCGGCGATGGCCGTGCTGAAGCTGGCGGTCCTCGTCCTGTTCTGCGCCATCGCCTTCACCGCCTTCGAGGACGGCAACCTCACGCCGTTCGCCCCGGAGGGCATCGCCGGCATCACCTCCGGCGCCTCGGTCGCCTTCTTCTCCTACATCGGATTCGACGCGATCACCACGGCGGGCGAAGAGGTGAAGAACCCGCGCCGGAACGTCCCCGTCGCGATCATGATCTGTATCGGTGTGGTCACCGTTCTGTACTGCGTGGTCGCGCTGTCCGCCATCGGCGCGCTCTCCGCCGACGAGGTGGGCCACCGGCCCGCCGCGCTCTCCCTCGTCGTCAACCAGGTCACCCACTCCGCGGTCGGCGGCGGCGTCATCGCCTTCGGCGCGGTCGTCGCCATCGCCTCCGTCGTCCTGGCGGTCATGTACGGACAGACCCGCATCCTGATGTCGATGTCCCGCGACGGGCTCGTCCCGCGGGTCTTCGAGCGGATCTCGCCGCGGACCGCCACACCGGTGGCGGGCACCTGGATCGTCGCGGTGGTCTTCGCGGTCCCGGCCGCGGTGGTCCCGCTGGACGTCGTGATGAACCTGACGACCATCGGAACGCTGGCCGTGATGGCGGTGGTCAACGTCAGCGTCATGGTGCTGCGGCGGACCCGCCCCGACCTGCCGCGCCGCTTCCGGGTGCCGCTCTTCCCGCTGAGCCCGCTGCTCGGCATCGCCTTCTGCGGCTACCTGATCTACGGGACGGGGCCGTCCACCTGGCTTCAGTTCGCCGTGTTCCTGGCGGCCGGCGCGGTCGTCTACGCGCTGTACGGGCGGCGGCACTCGCGGCTGGGGCAGGGCGGCGCGGAACCGGACGGCGACGTGCCCGCGGCCGGCGCGCCCGGCGACGGCGGCGCCGTCAAGCGTGCCGGGGCGTCCGCGGAAGGGTGAACCACACGGCCTTGCCGTGCGTGGTGGGCCGGCAGCCGGCCGCCGAGCTGAGCGTCCGTACCGGCAGCAGACCGCGGCCGTGCTCGGCCAGGGGATCGACGGGCGTGGCGGGGGCGTGCGCGGCCGGCCCCGCCATCAGTGCGGGGTCCGGGTCGTGGACCTCCACGCGGCAGCCGGCCGGGCGCAGCTCCACGACGAGGGCGAGGGGAGCGCGGCCGGAGGTGTGGGCCCGGGACCTTCGTCCGTCGCGTGGGTGACGTTCGACCGGAACCGGCCCGACGCCACCGGCGCGTTATCGCGTACTCGTGACGACAGTCACGAGGCGGTGATAACTTCGAAGCGCGCTCGCGCTTTGCACCAGCCGTCCGGCTGAAGGGGGCAGTGGCCCGATGAGCCCGTTCACAGGTTCCGCCCGTACCACCGACGCATGGCAGCACCTCCGCGTGACCAGGGAAGACGGCATCGCCACCGTCACCCTCGCGCGCCCCGACCGGCTCAACGCGCTCACCTTCGAGGCGTACGCCGACCTGCGCGACCTGCTCGCCGAACTCTCCAGGGAGCGGTCCGTGCGCGCCCTCGTCCTCGGCGGCGAAGGCCGCGGCTTCTGCTCCGGCGGCGACGTCGAGGAGATCATCGGCGCCACGCTCGCCATGGACACCGGGCAGCTCCTGGACTTCAACCGGATGACCGGCCAGGTCGTACGGGCCCTGCGGGAGTGTCCGTTCCCGGTGGTCGCCGCCGTCCACGGCGTCGCGGCGGGCGCCGGCGCGGTGCTCGCCCTGGCCGCCGACTTCCGCGTCGCCGACCCCTCCGCCCGCTTCGCCTTCCTCTTCACCAAGGTCGGCCTCTCCGGCGGCGACATGGGCGCGGCCTACCTGCTGCCGCGTGTCGTCGGCCTCGGCCACGCCACCCGGCTGCTGATGCTCGGCGAACCGGTCCGCGCTCCCGAGGCCGAGCGCATCGGCCTGCTGAGCGAACTGACCGAGGAGGGCCGTGCGGACACCGTGGCCCACGCCCTCGCGCAGCGGCTCGCCGCCGGGCCCGCGCTCGCCCACGCGCAGACCAAGGCGCTGCTCACCGCCGAGCTGGACATGCCGCTGGGCGCCGCCGTCGAGATGGACGCCGCCACCCAGGCCCTGCTGATGAACAGCGCCGACTACGCGGAGTTCCACGCCGCCTTCACCGAGAAGCGGCCCCCGAAGTGGCAGGGGAAGTGAGGGTGGGCGCCCGGAAGGTGGCCGTCATCGGGGGCGGCCCCGGCGGCCTGTACGCGGCCGTGCTCCTCAAGCGCCTGGACCCGCGCCGCGACATCACCGTCTGGGAGCGCAACGCCCCCGACGACACCTTCGGTTTCGGCGTCGTCCTCTCCGACGAGACGCTCGGCGGCATCGAGCACGCCGACCCCCAGGTGCACCGTGCGCTCCAGCGCGAGTTCGTGCGCTGGGACGACATCGACATCGTGCACCGCGGGCGCACCCTGTCCTCCGGCGGTCACGGCTTCGCCGCGCTCGGCCGCCGTACGCTGCTGCGCATCCTGCACGAGCGCTGCCGCTCGCTCGGCGTACGGCTGAACTTCCGTACCGAGGCCCCGTCCGCCGCCGAACTCGCGGCCGGCCACGACCTGGTGATCGCCGCCGACGGGGTGCACAGCCTCACCCGCAGCGCACACGCCGACGTCTTCGGCCCGCGCGTCACCACCCACCGCTGCCGCTACATATGGCTCGCCGCCGACTTCGCCTTCGACGCGTTCCGCTTCGAGATCGCCGAGACCGAGTACGGCGTCGTCCAGCTGCACGGCTACCCGTACGCCCGCGCCGGGTCCGGTCCTGAGCACCCGGACGGTGCCGCCACCGTCATCGTCGAGATGCGCGAGGAGGTCTGGCGCCGGGCCGGCCTGGACCGCTGCGACGAGCGCGAGTCGGCCGACTGGTGCGCCAAGGTCTTCGGCGACGCGCTGCGCGGCCGACCGCTGCGCTCCAACAACTCCGCCTGGATCGCGTTCCGCACCGTCGTCAACGACCGCTGGTCGCACGGCAACACGGTGCTGCTCGGCGACGCCGCGCACACCGCCCACTTCTCCATCGGCTCCGGCACCAAGCTGGCCGTCGAGGACGCCCTCGCGCTGGCCGCGTGCCTGGAGGAGAACCCCGCCCTGCCGGACGCGCTGGCCGCGTACGAGGCCGAGCGGCGGCCCGTCGTGGCCTCCACCCAGCGGGCCGCCCGCGCCAGCCTCGCCTGGTTCGAGGACCTGGCGGAGTACGTCGGCCAGCCGCCCCGCCGCTTCGCCTTCAATCTGCTCACCCGCAGCCGCCGGGTCACCCACGACAATCTGCGGCTGCGCGACCCCGGCTTCGTCGCGGCGGTCGAGGAGGAGGCGGGCGTCCCGGCCGGCACCCCGCCCATGTTCACGCCCTTCCGGCTCGGCGGCCTGACCCTGCGCAACCGGGTCGTGGTCTCCCCGATGGACATGTACAGCGCCGACGGCGACGGCACACCGGGCGACTTCCACCTCGTCCACCTCGGCGCCCGCGCCCTCGGCGGCGCCGGGCTGGTGATGACCGAGATGGTCTGCGTCAGCCCCGAGGGCCGCATCACCCCCGGCTGCACCGGCCTGTACGCGCCGGAGCACGAGGCGGCCTGGCGCCGTGTCACCGACTTCGTGCACGCGCAGGCACCCGGCACCGCCATCGGTGTCCAGCTCGGCCACTCCGGCCGCAAGGGCTCCACCCGCCTCATGTGGGAGGGCATCGACCAGCCCCTGCCGCACGGCAACTGGCCGGTCGTGGCGCCCTCCGCGCTGCCGTACCGCCCCGGCGTCAACCAGGTGCCGCACGCCCTGACCGAGGGCGAACTGGGCGCCGTACGCGAGCAGTTCGCGCGCTCCGCCCGGTCGGCCGCCCGCGCCGGCTTCGACCTCCTCGAACTGCACTGCGCGCACGGCTACCTGCTCTCCGGCTTCCTCTCCCCGCTCACCAACCGGCGCACCGACGCGTACGGCGGCGACCTCGCCGCCCGGCTGCGCTTCCCGCTGGAGGTCTTCGACGCGGTGCGCGCCGTCTGGCCGGACGACCGGCCCATGACGGTACGGATCTCCGCCACCGACTGGGCCGAGGGCGGCACCACCGCCGAGGACTCGGTGGAGATCGCCCGCGCCTTCGCCGCGCACGGCGCCGCCGCCATCGACGTGTCGACCGGCCAGGTCGTCCCCGACGAGCAGCCCGAGTACGGCCGTTCGTACCAGGTCCCGTTCGCCGACCGGATCCGCAACCGGCTGGGCGTCCCGGTCATCGCGGTGGGCGCCGTCTCCTCCTGGGACGACGTCAACTCCCTGGTCCTGGCGGGCCGGGCCGACCTGTGCGCGCTGGCCCGGCCGCATCTGTACGACCCGCACTGGACCCTGCACGCGGCGGCCGAACAGGGCTACGCGGGACCGGGTGCGCCCTGGCCGCTGCCGTACCGGGCCGGCAGCCGCACGCCGCCCACCGGCCGCACGGACGCGCCGAAGCCCCGCCTGACGCTGGGATGACGGGACCTCGCGGTCCGCGTCACGGCGCCGGGCGGGGCCCGGGGGGGAAGCGGCGGGGCCCGGGGCGGCGTGCGCGGTCCCGCCCCGGGCGTCGGTTCAGCGGATGGACTGGCTCGCGGTGCGGGCGGTGAAGACGGAACGGCCGTTCTGGCGGATGTCGATGTCGTGCAGGAGGCGGTCCCGGGCGTCCCGTCCGGCCGCGGTCACCTCGACCCAGCACGGCGCGTCCAGTTCGCCGTACCGGTGGAAGGAGCACTCCAGTTCGGCGGGCAGCGAGAAACCGGTGCCCGCCGCGGCGTGCGCGGCCTGCCGGGCGGCCTCCACCATCAGCATGCCCGGGGCGTGGTCCACGGGGTGGTCGAAGAGCACCGGGTGGGCGGTGTCCACCCGCAGCTGCCAGCGGCCGGCGCGGTCGGTGGGGGAGAGGACCACATCACCGGTGCGGTCGCGCGCCACCAGGCGCGGCGCGACCGGCTCGGCCGGCTCCAGCTTGCGGTCGTTGGCACGCTTCACATCGCTGTATTCACCGCGCAGCCGGCGGTAGACGGCAGGGCTGTGGCAGGAAAAGGCCAGCTCGGCGGTGGCGAGTTCGGCGCCGTCGCACAGTACGCGGTAGGACTGCCGGGCGCTGGCCAGCCGCTTGCCGCGGTACATCAGGTCGTGGCCGGTGATGTGCAGTTCTATCTCGGCGGGCGTGCCGGTGACGCGCAGTGCCTCGGGAACCAGGGAATAGTGGAGGTCCTGCCAGATGATCGGGTGGTCCAGCGGTACGCCGTGCGCCACGTGGCTGAGCAGGATGCTGGCCTGTCGCATCGTCTCGACCAGCAGCATCGGGTCGTGCAGACCGTCCACCGGACCGTAGAAACTGTGCGCCCGCGGCCACTGGGCGCTCACCACCCAGACATCGCTCTCCGTACGGCGCCAGTCGGTCAGGAAAACCTCGGACACCGCGGTCCGGTGCACATACTGCCGGGGCACGGTCGTCGTCAGCGGCGGCAGATCGGAGAGGCTGGTGTGCTCCCGCCCGGCGAACGGACGTTGGGCTGCTGCGGTGGACGGCGCGGTGAGCGTGGCGCTGGCCATGCTTGTTCCCTCCCAGATGGCGGCTCACTCCGCTCGGACGGCGTGAACCTCGGCGGCGGACCAACGCGGACTAAGATACAAACCGGATGGTTTGTTTTCTAGGGCTTCCACGGGATTTCTTCCGGGAAGGTCTCGAAGAGGGGAACGCCGGGTGCGCGGCGGTCCCCGGTTGGTGCCGGCCGCCCGGGAACGAGGGGCGCGGCAAGCATGACGGCGCACCGGACGCACGTCAACGTGCGGCCGGGCGCGGCGAGTTGGGTCAGGCGGCGGTCTTCACCGCGCGGCCGTGCGGATCGAGGTGGCTCATCGCGCCCGGCGAGGCCAGCCCGGGGAGGATGTGCTTCCACAGGGCCGTGACGCGTTCGGGCAGGTCGTGCCGGTTGCTGGCGGCGTGCGAGAAGAGCTGGACGCCCATATAGGCGGAGACGAAGAACTCCGCGGCCCGGTCCGGCGCGACCGCCGGGAGCAGTTCGCCGTTCTCCCGGGCGTCGGTGAACATCTTCGCGATGATGTCGATCCACGCCTGGTACGGGACCAGCGGGTCGTCGCTGAACGTCGTCTCGACGGCGATCCGGGTGCCGGCCTGGAGCAGCGGATCGTCCCGCAGCGCCACCGCCACCTGGTGTGTGAAGTCGATGGCGTCCTGCAACCGGGAGTCGCTTACCTGCGGAATGAACGGATCGGTCTGTTCCGTGATGACGGCCCGGGCGAGGGCGTCCTTGGAGGCGAAGTGAAAGTACAGGGCGCCCTTCGTCACGCCGGCCCGCTGGATGATCTCCGCCATCGTGGCCGCTTCGTACCCGCGTGTGCCGATGACCTGGGCCGCCGCTTCGAGGACGGCACGTCGAGTGCGCACTGCGCGTTCCTGCTTGACCACCGATCGTCCTCCGTATGCTCTTCGGGGAGTTGCTGTGCCTGGGGCAACCTTACGAGTCCGGTCTGTCAGTCTATTTTCGAAACCCTAAAAAAGCCAACCATGCGGTATTGAAAACCGGTTGACGGCAGCGCGCCACCGGGGGCTGCCGGAATCCGCCGACCTGTCAGGAGCTGTGCCTTGGCCGACGCGCGTGCCGTCCCCGTCCCGTCCGCCCCCTCCGTCTCGCCCGCCCCGCCGCTCCCCGCCACCCACCGGGAGGTACGCCTCGCCGCCCGCGTCCGGGGCGCCCTCGGACCGGAGCACTTCACGCTCGCCGAGGCCCCGGTGCCCGTCCCCGGCGCCGGGGAGCTGCTCGTCCGCAACCGGTTCATGGCGGTGACGGCGGCCATGCGCTCGATGATGACCGGCGCCGAACTGCCCGTGCCGTCCTTCGTGCCGGGCCGGGCGCTGTGGGGTTCGGCCGTCGGCGAGGTCGTCGGGGCCGCCGGCGGATACGCGCCCGGCGACCTGGTGGTGCATCCGTACGGCTGGCGGGAGTTCGCCGTCGTCGAGGAACCGCGGGCCCGGCGCGTCGATCCGGCGGCGCTGCCCGACCCCGCCGCGTACCTGTCGCAAGGCGCCACGGCCTGGGGCGCCTTGACCCGGGCGGCACAGGTCCGGCCCGGCGACACCGTGTTCGTCACCGGGGCGGCGGGCGGCGTCGGCAGCCTGGCGGGCCGGCTCGCCAAGCGGCTGGGCGCCGGCCGGGTCATCGGCAGCACCGGGTCCGCCCACAAGGTCCCCCACCTCCGGGAGGTGCTCGGCTACGACGAGGTGGTGCTCCGCGGCGCGGGCCCGGCCGAGGAACAGCTGCGCCGGGCCGCGCCGGACGGCATCGACGTCCTGCTGGACACGGTGGGCGGCGAACAGCTGCGCGCGGCGCTCGCCGTGGCCCGCACCGGCGCCCGGTTCGCGCTGGTGGGCGCGCTCTCCGGGCAGCTGGGCGACAGTGCGGGCGTGGCGGCGCCGGTCGAGCTGGACTCCTCGCTCGTGGTGACCCGCAGGGTGACGCTGCGGGGCTTCTCGCTGTACGACCATGCGGACCTGCCGCAGGAGTGGACCGGCGAATTCGCACGCGGGCTGCGGGACGGCTCCCTGGTCTTCGCGTACACCCGGCTGCGGGGGCTGGACCAGGCCCCGCGGGCGCTGTGTGAACTGGTCGAAGGGCGGCACATCGGGGCCGTACTCGTGGAGTTGTGAACCGGCGCCGGGCCGGTCCCGGTGCCTTCAGCCGGCCGGAGCCGAAGCCGAGGAGGGGGACGGGGGCGGGGCCGAAGCGGAAGCCGAGGCCGAGACCGGAGCCGGAGCCGGTCGTGGGGTCGGAGCCGGCGCGCCGCGCCCGTCGTCCGCCGCCGCCCCCGCGTCGCCGGGCAGCAGCTGTGCCCAGATGTCCGTGACGACATCCTTGTCCCACCACGCCCGGTCCTCCTCGCCGAGGTGCAGCAGGCCGACGACCAGGGCGGCCAGCAGTTGTGCGGAGCGCCGGGGGTCGTCGCCGGGCGGCAGCTTCCCGGCCGTCCGGTCGGCCGTGGTCTTCGCCAGGAACAGCTCGTACCACCGCTGCTGGAGTTCGGGTTCGGCGATCCCCGGCGCGGTCTGCGGGCGCAGCTGGAGCCCGGCCCGTACGACGACGTCGGTGTCCACCCGGCCGAGCAGTCCGATCGCGAAGTCCCGTACCGCGGCGGGCGCCGGGTGCGGGGCGCGGGCCAGTTCGTTCTCCAGGTCGCGTACCGCCTCCAGGGCCTCGTCCCGTACCGCGAGGGTGAGGTCGTCCTTGGACGCGAAGTGGAAGTAGAGGGCTCCCTTGCTGAGCCGGGCGCGGCGGCTGATGTCGACCATGCCCGAGGCGGGCACGCCCTTTTCGAGGAACGCGTGGGCGGCCGATCGGATGAGAGCTTGGCGGCTTTGTATCGCTCGATGCTGCGTCGGCACAGTGTCCGTCCTGTCTCTAGTCCGGCTGTGAGCGCACCGCAGTCTACATATAAAACCAACCGCGCGGTTCGAAAATTGAGCCGATGGGTGACGTGTGTTACTCGCGTGTTCCAGTGGTGCAGAAGAGGTGAGGGAGTGCCAAGCTTTCACCACGCCCCGTCAGTTCGGGCTCCACCGCGACGACGTGGATCGTTGGTCCGCGGCGGGTGCGGCGCTGTGGGACTCATTGACAAACAGCGCAGGCGGTTTTTAAATCTGCGAAGGCGAACCATGGGACGTGCTTCTTCCGGAGGTGCCACTCCGGAGCGGGCACGCCACTTCTGGACACCGGTGTGCCGACGGCCGTCCACCACCGTCCGCGCGGCGCGGCCGGCACGTCTTCCCGCGTCCGGCGGCGTCACGGACACCGACCGGACCCACAGATGCACAAGGCCCACAGGAAATCGGAAGGTGTCGAGCAATGCGTGATTCAGCGGGAGCCGTGCCACGTCCCGGGGGCGCCGCGCGGGCCGCGGTCGGCGAGACCATCAAGGCCGCCGTCTTCGACCTCGACGGGACCCTCGCCAACACGCTCCCCGCCATCAGCCGGCTGCTGGTCAAGGTCGCCTCCGAACAGGGCCGTCCGGTCACCTCCCGGCAGGCCGCCGCCGCCATCGGCAAGCCGCCCGGCCCGGCCTTCGGCAAGCTGCTCGGCATGCCGGAGGACCACGACGCCGTGGTGGCCGCGATCGGCCGCTACCGCGAGCTGTTCGCCTACGAAGTGCTGCGCGAGGGCCCGCGCCTGCTCTTCCCGGGGGTGGCCGCCGGACTGTCCGCGCTGCGCGCGCACGGCATCGAGCTGGCCGTGGCCACCTCGAAGGGCACCCGCAGCGCCGAGGCCCTGCTCGACGTGCTCGGCATCCGCGACCTGCTCGGCCCGGTCATCACCCAGGACATGGTGCGGCGCGGCAAGCCGCATCCGGAGCTGGTGCTGCGGGCCACCGCCGACCTGGGCGTGGCGCCCTGGGAGAGCGCGTACGTCGGTGACACAGTCAGCGACATGCGGATGGCGGTCACCGCCCGGATGGAGCCCGTCGCGGTCACCTACGGGATGGGTAGCTTCGGTGAGTTGGCGGCAGTGGCCGGCACCCGGATGTGCGGCTCTTTCAAGGACGTCGTCTCCACCATAGCCGCCGCCCGGCCCCGGCCGATGGCCGCCGCGGCGGGCCACCCGAGGAAGCGCTGACCGCCCGCGGCGGCGTCAGGCACTGGCCGCCGTCCGGCCCGCCCCGCCCGCCACCGCCCGCACGAACTGCGCGCCCACCGCCCGCAGTTCGGTGTGCAGCCGGCCGAAGACGTCCGCCGCGCGGCCGCCCGGCCAGCCCTCGGGCAGGAGGGGAGGGGGCAGACCGGGGTCCGCGTAGGGCAGCCGGCGCCAGGCGTCCAGCGCCAGCAGGTAGTCGCGGTACGCCGCCTCGGGCGGCCCGGGGCGGCGGCCCGTCCAGCGGCGCAGCACCGGTTCGTGGACGTGGAGGAAGGCGCGGTGCCGCTCGGCGAGGGCGTCCAGGTCCCACCACCGGGCCACCGCGTCGGCGGTCGGCGTGAAGCCCGCGTGCGCGCCGGTGAACAGGTCCACGTACGGGGAGAGGTGCAGCCGGTCCAGGGTGTGCCGGGTCTCGTCGTACAGGTGGGCCGGGGCGATCCACACGCCCGGCGCGGCGGTGCCGAAGCCGAGCCGGGCCAGCCGGGAGCGCAGCAGGTGCCGCTTGTGGCGCTCCTGTTCGGGCACCGAGAAGACGGCCAGGACCCAGCCGTCCGATGGGCCGGGGGACGGCCGGCCGTAGATCCGCCGGTCGCCGTCGTCCAGGAGCTGGTGCGCCGCCTCCGAGAGCCCGTACGCGGCGGCCCCCGACTCCGTACGGGCGGCGACGAGCAGACCGCGGCGCTTGAGCCGGGAGACCGCCGAACGCACCGACGGCGGATCGACGCCGACCGCCCCGAGCAGCCGGATCAGCGCGGCGACCGGCACCGGTCCCGGCGGACCGCCGGGGCCGCCCAGGGGGCCGCGCCCGTACGCACCGTAGAAGGTGACGATCAGGGACCGCGGCGTGCGCTGCGCGTACTGGTCGCTCACGTGGTCGTTTCCCGCCTTGTCGTGCTCCGGTCCGCGGCCCCGGGGCGCGGGGGCGCGCACGGACGGCTGCCGGGCCGTGGCCGCTCCGGGCGCGATCGTAGCCGCAGCCGCCGGGGCGCGGCACGGCGGTACCGCGGACCGGGACCGGCGGTCACCGCGCGCTTTCCGTGCCGTCGCCGCGCAGCCGGAAGCGCTGGAGCTTGCCCGTCGGCGTCCGGGGCAGCGCGTCGTGGAAGACGATCTCGCGCGGGCACTTGTACGGCGCTATCACCGACTTGGTGAACTCCCGCAGCGCCGCCACGGTTTCCGCGTCGCGCGGCACGCCCGTCCGCAGCACCAGGTGCGCCACCACGACCTGGCCGCGCTCCGGGTCGGGCCGGCCGACCACCGCCGCCTCGGCGACGTCGGGATGGCGCAGCAGCGCGTCCTCGACCTCGGGCCCGGCGATGTTGTACCCGGCCGAGATGATCATGTCGTCCGCGCGGGCCACGTAGCTGAAGTAGCCGTCCGCGTCCCGTACGTAGGTGTCGCCGGTCAGGTTCCAGCCGTCCCGCACGTACTCGCGCTGCCGCTCGTCCGCCAGGTAGCGGCAGCCCGTCGGGCCGCGCACCGCGAGCAGCCCCGGCGTGCCGTCCGGCACCGGCCGGCCGGCCGCGTCGACCACCCGCGCCTCGAAGCCGGGCACCGGCACGCCGGTCGTGCCCGGCCGGATCGCGTCGTCGGCGGCCGAGATGAAGATGTGCAGCAGCTCCGTCGCGCCGATGCCGTTGATGATCCGCAGCCCGGTCGCCTGCTCCCAGGCCCGCCAGGTCGCGGCGGGCAGGTGCTCGCCCGCCGACACGCAGCGGCGCAGCGAGGAGAGGTCGTGCCCGCCCAGCTTCGGCAGCATCACCCGGTAGGCGGTCGGCGCGGTGAACAGCACGGAGACGCGGTGCCGCGCGATGTCGCGCAGCAGCTGCCCGGGCCCGCCCCAGTCGGCCAGGTACGCCGAGGCGCCGGCCCGCAGCGGGAAGACGACCAGCCCGCCGAGCCCGAAGGTGAAGCCGAGCGGCGGGCTCCCGGCGAACACGTCGTCCGGCGTGGGGCGCAGCACCTGCGCGGAGAAGGTGTCGGCGATGGCGAGCACGTCCCGGTGGAAGTGCATACAGCCCTTGGGCCGCCCGGTGGTGCCCGAGGTGAAGGCGATCAGCGCCACGTCGTCGGCCGCGGTCTCCACCGCCTCGTACGCGGACGGCCGGTGCGCGGCGAGCCGCAGCAGGTCGCCGGGCCCGTCGCCGCCGTACGGGGTGATCCGCAGCCCCGGTACGTCCGCGGCGGCCAGGCCGGCCACCACGCTCGCGTCGCACAGCGCGTGCCCCACCCGGGCCAGGCCGCAGATGGTGGCCAGTTCGTGCGGGCGCTGCGCGGCCGGCACGGTCACGGCAACCGCGCCCGCCTTCATGACCGCCAGCCAGCAGGCGGCGAGCAGGGGAGTGGTGGGGCCGCGCAGCAGGACCCGGTGGCCGGGGCGCACCCCCAGGTCGCCGGTGAGGACGTGTGCGATGCGGTTCACCCGTTCGCGCAGTTCCCCGTAGGTCCAGACGGTGCCGGCCGCGTCCCGGAAGGCCGGCCGGCGGTCGCCCAGCCGCTGGGCGGTGGCGTCGAGGAGTTCGGCGCCGCAGTTGAGCCGGTCGGGATAGCCGAGGTCCGTGAGGTGCGGCCACTGGCCGGCCGGCGGAAGGTGGTCGCGGGCGAAGGTGTCGGTGTGTGCCGACGGCGTCAGTTCCATGCCGGTGTGCCCCCTTGCGGACGACGGTGGGGACGATCGGAACCGCTGCGGACCCGCGCGGGAAGCGGCCGGAGAGCCGGGGAAGGCCGCCGGTGGGGCGGCCGGGACGTGCGGGGAAACCGTCCGGGGGCTGCCGTGCCGGTCCGCCGTCAGCGTAACGTGTTCGTGACGGCAGTCAACAGAGCGCGATACGGTCCGAAGACGCGGCCGGTTCGGCGAGGCGGCCGGCCGCACGGACCCGAGCGAACCGCCCGGCCGCCCCGGGCCCGAGACGAGGGAGCCGCCCGTGACCGCTTTCGCGCTGGGACCGCAGGAGCAGGCGTGGTGTGCCGACCTGCGCACCCTCACCGCCGAACGGCTGCGCCCGCTGGCGGACCGCGGCGCACCCGGCCGGGTGAACCGCCCGCTGGTCGCGGCCCTCGGCGAACTCGGCCTGCTGCGGCGCCTGTTCCCCGCCGAAGGGCCGGTGCGCGCCCTCGACCTGTGCCTGCTGCGGGAGTCGCTGGCCCGGGAATCGACGGAGGCCGAGACCGCGCTCGCCCTCCAGGGCCTGGGCACGTACCCGGTCGTCCAGTCCGGTACGGAGCGGCAGCGGGCGCGCTGGCTCCCGGAGGTGGTCGCGGGGCGCGCGGTGGCGGCCTTCGCGCTCAGCGAGCCGGACGCGGGCTCGGACGCCGGGGCGCTCGCCCTGGCCGCCGAGCCGGACGGCCCGCCGGACGCCGGCCGCTGGCGGCTGTCCGGCGAGAAGTGCTGGATCTCCAACGCGCCGGAGGCCGACTTCGCCACCGTCTTCGCCCGCACCGGCGGGGGCGCCGGGGCCCGCGGCATCACCGCCTTCCTGGTCCCCGCCGACCGGCCCGGCCTGACCGGCGAGCCCCTGGACATGCTCAGCCCGCACCCCATCGGCACCCTGGTCTTCGACGGCGTACCGGTGACCCGCGAGGACGTGGTGGGCGAGGTGGACCGCGGCTTCGGCGTCGCGATGCGCACGCTGAACCTCTTCCGGCCGAGCGTCGGCGCGTTCGCCGTCGGCATGGCCCAGGCCGCGCTGGACGCCGCCCTCGCCCACGCCGCCGGCCGCACCGCGTTCGGCGGCCCGCTCAGGGACCTCCAGGCGGTGTCCCACCGGCTCGCCGAGACGGCCACCCGTATCGAGGCCGCCCGCCTCCTGGTCTACGCCGCGGCGACCGCGTACGACAGCGGCGCCCCCGACATCGCCAAACGCTCCGCGATGGCCAAACTCCTGGCGACCGAGACCGCCCAGAAGGCCGTGGACGCCGCCGTCCAGATCCACGGCGCCCGCGCCCTGCGCCGCGGCCACCTCCTGGAACACCTCTACCGTGAGGTCCGCGCGCCCCGCATCTACGAGGGCGCGTCGGAGGTCCAGCGGTCGATCATCGCCAAGGAGCTGTACCGGGAGCGGTGAGGTGCCGTCGAGCGACCCGTACCTGACGGGAGGGTTTCATGAAGTACCGAGCTGTCCTCGTGGCCCTGTTCGCCGTGCCACTGGCATGGGGAGCGGGGAACCTCGGGAGTGCCCTGGCGGCACCGGGCGACGTCGTGTGCCCCGGCGAGAACGTGCGCGACGGGGAAGAGCACCCGGGCCCGATGCGCCCCGGCGACACCGCCTGCTCGGTGCTGGACGGTTCGGTCGCGGTGGCGACCCGCACCTACGAACAGCAGCGGCAGGTGCAGTCCATGGAGCGGCGTCAGGACGCGAGGGACGGCGTCCTCCTCCTGGGGTACGGCGCCGCCGGGGCGCTCCTGGCGTGGCGCGCCCCGCGGCCGGGGACCGGCGGGGACTGACGTCAGACGGCCTCCGGCACCGCCCGCTGCCCCGGCCCGTTGTACGCGCCCAGCGGCCGGATCAGCGCGTTGTGCGCGAGCTGTTCGGTGATGTGGGCGGTCCAGCCGGTGATGCGGCTCATGACGAAGATGGGGGTGAACGCCGGGGTGTCGAAGCCCATCAGGTGATAGGCCAGGCCCGCCGGATAGTCCAGGTTCGGGTGGATGCCCTTGCGGCGCAGCACCGCCTCGCGCAGCGCGGTGTGCAGTGCGGCCAGCCGGGCCGCCGCCGGATCGTCCGTACGGGACACCAGGCGGTCGGTGGCCTCTTGCAGCACCGGGACGCGGGAGTCGCCGTGCCGGTAGACGCGGTGCCCGAAGCCCATGATCCGGCGCTTCGCCGCCAGGGCGTCCGCCAGCCACGCGTCGGCGCGGTCCGGGGTGCCGATCTCCTCCAGCATGTGCATCACGGCCTCGTTCGCGCCGCCGTGCAGCGGACCCTTGAGCGCGCCGATGGCGGCGGTCACCGCGCTGTAGAGGTCGGAGAGGGTGGAGGTGACGACGCGGGCGGTGAACGTCGAGGCGTTGAAGCTGTGTTCCGCGTACAGGATGAGGGAGGTCTCGAAGCAGCGCACCACTTCGGGCTCCGGGACGCGGCCGAAGCACATGTGGAAGAAGTTCTCCGCGAAGCCGAGGCCGGGGTCGGGCTGGATCGGGGCCAGGCCGCGCCGCCGGCGGTGTTCGGCGGCGACCACCACCGGCAGCTTCGCCAGCAGTGCCAGGGACTTGGCGCGGTTGGCCGCCGTGCTGCCGTCGTCCTCGGCCGGGTCCTCGGCGCCGAAGAAGCTGACGGCGGTGCGCAGCACGTCCATCGGGTGGCAGCTCTCCGGCAGCCGGGCGAGCAGGTCGGCGGTGGTGCGGTCCAGCGGGCGCAGGGCCCGTTCGCGGGCCCGGAACTCGCCGAGCGCCCCGGCGCCGGGCAGCTCGCCGTACCACAGCAGATACGCGACCTCCTCGAACGAGCGGCGGGCGGCCAGCTCCTGCACCGGGTAGCCGCGGTAGGTCAGGGAGTTGGTCTCGGATATCACCGTGGACACGGCGGTGGTGTCGACGACGACACCGGCCAGGCCGCGGTGGATCTCCGGCGGGGTGGTGGTCATGGTGGCCTCCGGTGCGGATCAGTCGCCGGGCGGGAGCGTGAAGTCGAAGACGGCCGAGTCGAAGGCCGCGTACTCCTCGTAGCCGAGGAGTTCGTACAGGCGGGAGCGGGTCTGCATACGCGGCAGCAGCGGCCGCTGCGTGCCCTCGGCGGCGAGGGTGCGCAGGCCGTCCTCGACGGCGCCCATCGCCAGACGCAGCAGGGTGACGGGGTAGAGGGCAAGGTTGTAGCCGAGCCGTTCGAGAGTGGCGGTGTCCAGTAGTGGGCTCTTTCCGAACTCGGTCATGTTGGCCAGCAGGGGGACGTCCACGGCGGCCCGGAAGGCGGCGAACTCCGCCTCGTCGCGCAGCGCTTCGGGGAAGACCGCGTCGGCGCCCGCGTCCACGTACGCCCGCGCCCGGTCGACCGCAGCCTCCAGGCCCTCCACGGCCCGGGCGTCCGTACGGGCCATGAGCAGGAAGTCCGGGTCGCGGCGCGCGTCGGCGGCGGCCCGCAGCCGCCGCACCATCTCCTCACGCGGCACCACCGCCTTGCCGTCCAGGTGGCCGCACCGCTTCGGGTTGACCTGGTCCTCCAGGTGCAGTCCGGCGAGCCCGGCG
This sequence comes from Streptomyces sp. NPDC018019, assembly GCF_044327805.1. Classification (NCBI taxonomy): domain Bacteria; kingdom Bacillati; phylum Actinomycetota; class Actinomycetes; order Kitasatosporales; family Streptomycetaceae; genus Streptomyces; species Streptomyces sp. NPDC018019. Next base: position 54,981 of record NZ_JBIRGD010000041.1, read on the forward strand.
TCCTCCATCAGCTGCACGGTCCGCGCGGCGTTCATCGGCTCGCCGAAGCCGGTGTCCGCGTCGATGAGGACGGGCAGGCCGGTGACGCGCGTGAACTGCTGCGCCCGGGCGGCGAGTTCGGTGGACATGGTCAGTCCGATGTCGGGCAGGCCCAGGTCGGCGGCGAGCACCGCGCCGGACAGGTAGCAGGCGTCGAAGCCGGTGTCCTCGATGAGCTTCGCCGTCAGCGGGCTGATGGCGCCGGGGACGCGCAGCAGCCGCCCGGAGGCGAGCTTCTCGCGCAGGGCACGGCGGCGCTGGGCGGCGGTGGTACGGGTGTGCAGCATCAGAACAGCCCTTTCGGCAGCGTGGCGTCGTACGCGGCGAGGGCGTCGGCGTCGACGGCGGGGAACAGCGCGTCCAGACCGGGCCCGTCCAGCTCCGGCAGCCGGCCGGCCGCCTCCAGGAACCGGTCCTGCGCCGCACCCGGCACGACGCCCTCGGCCAGCGTCCGGAACTTGCCCGTGTAGCCGTCCCGGCCGAAGGGCCGCGCCCCGGCGGGGTGCGCGTCGGCCACCGCCAGCTCGTCCTCGATCACCGTGCCGTCCGCCAGGGTCACCACGGCCCGGCCGCCGAAGGCCCGCCGCGCCGGGTCCGGGTCGTGGTAGCGGCGCGTCCACTCCGGGTCCTCGACGGTGCTGATCTTCCGCCACAGCTCCACCGTCTCCGGCCGCCGCGCGCGCTCCGGCGCGTACGAGCGCTCGTGGTGCCAGCCGCCGTCCTCCAGGGCCACCGCGAAGATGTACGGCACCGAGTGGTCCAGCGTCTCGCGGCTCGCGTGCGGGTCGTACTTCTGCGGATCGCCGGAGCCGGAACCGATGACGTGGTGCGTGTGGTGGCTGGTGTGCAGCACGACCGAGCGCACCTTCTCCAGCGGTCCGGTCCGCCGCCGCAGCCGCCGCGCCAGGTCGATGACGGCCTGCGCCTGGTACTCGGCGGAGTGCTCCTTGGTGTACGTGTCGAGGTTGGCGCGCCGGGGCTCACCGGGCTCCGGCAGGCTGACCGTGTACGTGGCCTCCGGGCCGGCCAGCAGCCACGCCAGGAAGCCGTCCTCGCCCTCGTAGACCGGGGACGGCGAGCCCTCGCCGCGCATCGCTCGGTCCACCGCCTCGATCGCGGCCTTCCCGGCGAAGGCCGGCGCGAACGCCTTCCAGCTGGAGATCTCGCCCTTGCGGGACTGCCGCGTCGCGGTCGTGGTGTGCACCGCCTGCTGCACGGCCTGGTAAACGGTCTCCGTCGGCAGCCGCAGCAGCGCGCCGAGGCCGCACGCCTGCGCGGCACTGAGGTGCGCGACGTGGTCGATGCGGTGCCGGTGCAGACAGATGCCCTTCACCAGCGCCACGTGCACCTCGTACGCGGCGATGATGCCGCGCAGCAGGTCGGCGCCGCCGCGCCCGGTGTGCTGGGCGACGGCCAGCAGCGGAGGGATGCCGTCGCCCGGGTGGGCGTAGTCGGCGGCCAGGAACGTGTCGTGGAAGTCCAGTTCCCGTACGGCGGTGCCGTTGGCCCAGGCCGCCCACTCGGGGGAGACCCGCATCCCGCCGGCCCCGAAGACCGAGGCGCCGGGCGCGCCCGGGTGCGGCCTGGCCTGGGCGCGGGCGACGGCGACCGGGCGGCGGCGCAGCGCGGCCACGGCCACCGCCGCGTTGTCGACGACCCGGTTGGCGGCCATCGCCGCCGCGTCCGGGTCGAGGTCCGGGGCGTCCTGCGTACCGGTGGCCACCGCGGCCAGCTTCCAGGCGAGCTGTTCCTCGCGCGGCAGCCGGGCGGCGCTGGGGTGGACACGTACCTGATGGTCGATCACGGGGCTCCTCGGATGGTGCGTGGTGCGGTGTCCTGTGCTGTCGAGCCTGCCCCGCCATCCGCCCGGCCGCGACCGCTCCGGCGTGCGGAATTCCTCCCGTGCCGGGCCGCCGATCGGCGAAAGGTGCGAAATCTGCGGATGCTACTTTCGCAAGGGAGGGGCCCGGCACGGGCGCTCGCGGGGAAGGGAGCAACGGGATGGCGCGACCACCGGTCCGCAAGATCTACGCACACGCCAAACTGCGCCGGCTCCGCCGCGAACACGGCCTCAACCAGGTGCAGCTCGCCCGCGCCCTGGGCATCTCCACCAGCTATCTGAACCAGATCGAACAGAGTCAGCGTCCGCTGACCGCCCCCGTCCTGCTGCGCATCGCCGAGGTGCTCGGCGTCGACGCCGAGTACTTCTCCGAGGCCGACGAGGAACGCCTCACCACCGAGCTGCGCGCCGCCCTCGGCGACGAGGCGTGCGGCCCGCCGCCGCCCGCCGAGGAGATCGCCGAGGTGGCCCGCGACCACCCCGAGACGGCCCGCGCCCTGGTCGCCCTGCACCGCCGCTACCGCTACGCCACCGAACAGGCCGCCGCCCTCGCCGGCCCCGGCGGCGGCGCGGCCCTGCCGCCCGCCGAACCCCACGACGAGGTACGCGACTTCTTCCACGCCCACCACAACCACGTCGCCCCGCTGGACGCCGCCGCCGAACACACCGCCGCCGAACTGGGTCTGCGCCCCGGCCGCGCCGCCGACCCGCTCACCGCCCGTCTCGCCGACCGGCACGGCGTACGGGTCGTCCAGGCGGCCCCCGGCCGGACGCCCGACGTCCGCCGCTACGACCCCGACGCGGGCCTGCTCTTCCTCTCACCCTGGCTGACCGAAGGCCGCCGCGCCTTCCAACTGGCCACCCAGCTCGCTCTCCTCGAACAGCAACCCCTCCTCGACGCCCTCACCACCACCGCCCGGCCCGCCTCGCCCGAGTCCGCCGCCCTGACCCGCATCGGCCTCGCCGACTACTTCGCGGGCGCCCTCCTCATGCCCTACACCGCCTTCCACACGGCCGCCGAGGAACTGCACTACGACATCGAACTCCTCCAGGCCCGCTTCGGCGTCGGTTTCGAGACGGTCTGCCACCGGCTGAGCACCCTCCAGCGCACCGGGCGGCGCGGCGTCCCCTTCGCCTTCCTGCGCGTGGACCGGGCCGGCAACATCTCCAAGCGCCAGTCCGCCACCGACTTCCACTTCTCCCGCCTCGGCGGCACCTGCCCGCTGTGGACCGTCTACGAGGCCTTCTCCGCACCCGGCCGCGTCCTGACCCAGGTGGCGGAGATGCCGGACGGCAAGCGCCACTTCTGGATCGCCCGCACCGTGACCCGCGGCGGCTTCGGCCACCACGCACCACGCGCCGACTTCGCGGTGGCCCTCGGCTGCGAACTCCGCCACGCCCACCGCCTGGTCTACGCGGCGGGCATCGCCCTGGACGACCCCCGCGCGGCCACCCCCATCGGCCTGGGCTGCCGCCTGTGCGAACGCCGAGACTGCGCCCAACGCGCCCGTCCCCCGGCGGGCGGCCGGCTCGCGGTGGATCCGGACCGGCGTACGCATGTGCCGTATCCGGTGGTGGAAGGCCGGGCCACGGAACCGGAAGTGCGGGCGAACCACCGCTAGGCTAGTAGTGCTTCGTTAGGTTCTGGTCTTGGTCAGTGGGCGGCCGCAGGTGGTGCAGGTTCCGGTCCAGCACCGCAGGAGGTCCTGCAGGGCGT
>NZ_JBIRGD010000042.1:0-54725 GCF_044327805.1 Streptomyces sp. NPDC018019
AAACGCCCGGTTACATTCCGAACCCGGAAGCTAAGCCTTTCAGCGCCGATGGTACTGCAGGGGGGACCCTGTGGGAGAGTAGGACGCCGCCGAACAATCTTTGGAGGACCCTCGGTCCCAGCGTTCACGCTGGGACCGAGGGTCCTTTTTTATTTGGTCGAAGCGCGCCGACGAGGTCGGTGCGCGAGAATGTTTGCAGTACCGAAGACAGGAGTCACGTCGATGTCCCCCAACTCTTCCGACGATCGTTCGGAGCGCCGGCCGCAGCGGCGCGAGGGCGGTGACCGTGGCGGTTTCCGGCGTGACGACCGCGGTCCGCGCCGTGACGACCGGGGCGGCCGGCCCTCTGGTGGTGGATACGGCGGCGGACGCCGGGACGACCGCGGCGGTGGTTTCCGCCGTGACGACCGCGCCCCGCGACGTGACGACGACCGTGGCGGCTTCCGTCGCGACGACCGCGGTGGCAACGACCGTGGCGGCTTCCCGCGCGACGACCGCGCCCCGCGCCGCGAGGGCGATCGCGGTGGATTCCGCCGTGACGACCGCCCCGGGTTCGCGCGCGACGACCGCGCGCCCCGCGGCCCCCGCCGTGATGACGACCGCGGCGGTTTCCGCCGCGATGACCGCGGCCCCCGCCGTGACGATGACCGCGGCCCCCGCCGTGATGACAACCGTGGCGGCTTCCGTCGCGATGACCGTGGTCCGCGCCGTGACGATGACCGTGGTGGGTTCCGTCGGGACGACCGGCGGGACGACCGTCCGCGTGGTCCGCGCCGGGATGACGACCGCGGCAGCTTCCGCCGGGACGATGACCGCGGCGGCTTCCGCCGCGACGAGCGGCGCGACGGCGACCGCGGTGGTTTCCGTCGCGACGACCGTGGCCCCCGCCGCGATGACGACCGGGGTGGCTTCCGGCGCGACAACGAGCGCGGCGGCTCCTTCCGTCGTGACGACCGTGCTCCGCGCCGCGACGACCGCCGTGATGACCGCGGCGGGTTCCGCCGTGACGACGACCGCGGTGGTTTCCGTCGCGATGACCGTGGTCCGCGCCGTGACGATGACCATGGTGGGTTCCGTCGGGACGACCGGCGGGACGACCGTCCGCGCGGTCCGCGTCGCGACGACGATCGCGGCGGCTTCCCGCGTGACGAGCGTGCCCCGCGCCGCGAGGGTGACCGTGGCGGCTTCGGCCGGGACGACCGCGGCCCCCGCCGTGATGACGACCGGGGCGGTTTCCGCCGGGACGACCGCGGCCCGCGCCGCGACGACCGCCGCGACGGTGACCGTGGCGGCTTCCGTCGCGACGACCGTGGCCCCCGCCGCGATGACGACCGGGGTGGCTTCCGGCGCGACAACGACCGTGGCGGCTTCCGTGGGGGTGACGACCGCGGCGGCCGACGCCCGTACGGTGCCGGACGCGGCCGGGACGACCGCGGTGACCGCGGCGGTTTCCGGCAGGAGGACCGCCGTGACCGGGAGCCGATCAAGCGGCTGCCGATCCCGGAGGACGTCACCGGCGAGGAGATCGACAAGGACGTACGGCAGGAGCTGCTGAGCCTGCCGAAGACGCTCGCCGACGATGTCGCCAGGAACCTGGTGATGGTGGCCAAGCTGCTCGACGAGGACCCGGAGCAGGCGTACGGCTACTCGCGGGTGGCGCTGCGGCTGGCGTCGCGGGTCCCCTCCGTGCGCGAGGCGGCCGGCTTCGCCGCGTACGCCGTCGGCAAGTACGGCGAGGCGCTGGCCGAGTTCCGCGCGGCGCGGCGGATGACCGGCAGCGTGGAGCTGTGGCCCGTGATGGCCGACTGCGAGCGCGGCCTCGGCCGGCCCGAGAAGGCCCTGGCGATGGCCGGTGAGCCCGAGGTGCAGAAGCTGGACCGGGCGGGCCAGGTCGAGATGCGGCTGGTCGCGGCGGGTGCCCGCCGGGACATGGGCCAGACCGACGCGGCCGTGGTGACGCTGCAGAGCCCCGAGCTGGCGTCGAACTCCGTACAGCCGTGGACCGCCCGGCTGCGCTACGCCTACGCCGACGCGCTGCTGGAGGTCGGCCGCGAGGACGAGGCGCGCGAGTGGTTCGCCAAGGCGCTGGAGGCCGACCAGGGCGGCACCACGAACGCCTCGGACCGGCTCGCCGAGCTGGACGGCGTGGAGTTCACGGACGCGCTGGAAGACGCGGACGAGGACGAGACCGACGAGGACGGGATCGCGGACGAGGCCCCCGCGGCCGAGGACGTGGCCGAGCCCGCCGCCCCCGAGCAGCGGGACGCCTCCGAAGCGAAGGCCACCGAGGCCACCGAGGCCACCGAGGCGAGCGAGGCCACCGAAGGCGGCACGCCCGCCGACGCCCCTCGTGAAGAGCGTCCCGAGCAGGGCTGAGGCCGTCGCGGCCCGGCCGCGTAGCCGTACATGAGTAAGGGCGGGATCCCACCGGGGTCCCGCCCTTACTGCTATCCGTGCGCGGCCGTCAGCCCGCCGCCCCCGGCGCGTACCGGGCGATCGGATTCTCCAGCGTGCCGATCAGCTGGAGGGCGCCCGCCGGGTCCTGGAGGTCCACCATCTGCTCGTTGTTCCGCAGCTGGAGGCGGTTCAGGCAGGAGAGCGCGAACTCGTCCGCGAACATGTCGTACTGCCGGAACTTGTCGGCGAGCTGCGGGTTGGCCTCCTGGTACGCGCGTACGCAGTCGGCGACGGTGCGCCAGAAGGTGTCCTCGTCCAGTACGCCGTTCGTGACGAGGATGCCGTTCAGGAAGCGGAAGAAGCAGTCGAAGACGTCCGTGAAGAGGGAGAGGAGCTTCTTGTCCTCGGGGACGTCGGCACGGATGCGCTCGACCGCGGGCGGCAGTACCGCGTCCGGGTCCATGACGGCGATCTCCTCGGCGATGTCCTTGAAGATCGCGCGCTGTACGGTGCCGTCCTCGATGACGAGGATGACGTTCTCGCCGTGCGGCATGAAGACCAGGTCGTAGGCGTAGAACGCGTGCAGGACGGGCGTCAGGTAGGCGTCCACGTAGCGGCGCAGCCAGTCCGCCGGTTCCAGGCCGGACTCCTCGATGAGGGCGGCCGCCAGTGAGCCGCCTTCGGGGTCGGTGTGCAGCAGGGACGCCATGGTGGCGACCCGCTGGCCCGGCTCCAGGGTGGGTACCGGGCTCTCGCGCCACAGGGCGGCGAGCATCTTCAGGTACGGGGAGCCCTTGGCGGTGGCGGCCTCGTACTGGCGGTGGTGGTAACCGATGGCGGCGCGCTCGCGGATGATCGAGAAGCGGGCGGCCCGGAAGGTCTCGTCGCGCTCGATCAGGCCGGCCAGCCAGTCGTTGATGGCCGGGGTGGCCTCCATGTACGCGGCGGACAGGCCCCGCATGAAGCCCATGTTGAGGACCGACAGGGCCGTCTTGACGTAGTGCTTGGCCGGGTCGCTGGTGTTGAAGAACGTACGGATGGACTGCTGCGCCAGGTAGGCGTCGTCACCGGGGCCGAGGCAGACCAGGTGCTGCTGGGCGACCTCGGCGGCGAAGGTGACGGAGAGCTTGTTCCACCACTGCCACGGGTGGACGGGGATGAGGCGGTAGTCGGCCGGGTCCAGGCCGAGGTCGCGCAGGGTCGCGGCGAACCGGTCCAGGGTCGGACCGCCCAGCTCTTCCTTGATCAGCCGGTCGTAGTCCAGCCCCTCGCCCGCGGTGAACGTGGCGCGGTCGCGGTGCGCGGCCAGCCAGATGAGGTGGACGGGGCTCGCGGCCTCGGGGGCGTACGCGTGGTACTCGTGCACGCCGAAGCCGAGGCGGCCGTTGTTGGCGACGAAGCAGGGGTGGCCCTCGGACATCCCCGTCTCGATCGTCTGGAAGTCCGCCTTCGCCAGCTCGGCGGCGGACGCGGGCCCGGCGGCCAGCTTGTACGCCGTACCGGAGAGGGTGGAGCTGATCTCCTCCAGGTACACCGGGAGGATGTCGTCGCTGAGGGCGAGCGTACGGCGCAGCTCGATGAAGAAGTCGAGGGCGTCCAGCGGGACCTCGGCGCCGTCGCGGCGGCGGGTGATGGCGTCGGCGTCGATGTGCCAGTGGTCCAGGCTCAGCCGGCGGGCGGTGAAGCGGTATTCGACGCGGTCGTCGTCGCTGCGGACGACGTAGTGGCCGTCCTGCGGCAGCCGCTGCGGCGTCAGCAGGCGCTCGTGCGCGAACTCGGCGAGGGCCTTGCGCACCAGGAGGCGGTTGGCGCGTGCCCACAGCTCGGGGGTGAGGTGGCGGACGGCGTCGCGCGCCGCGGTGCCGGAGGTGTCCGCGGTGGGGTTCAGCATGGGTTTTCTCCTCGGGCGGCCAGGAACTGGCCGCGGGTGCAGGTGCTCAGGTACGCCTCGCCCTTGGGCAGCGTGACGGTGCGGACGATCTCGAAGCCGACGGCCTTGTTGAGGGCGTGCACCGCGGTGTTGCCGACGGCCGGTTCGACGACGACGCGCTGGTTGCCCGGCTCGGCGAACAGCATGTCCATCACGGTGGTGATCACGGCGAGGGTGAAGCCGTGCACCGGGGTGTCGGTCGGCGCGGTCAGGAAGTGCATGCCGACGTCGCCGGGCGCCGCCTCGTGGACCTCGGTGACCTCGCGGTGCGCCGGGTCGTAGCGCTCCATCAGGAAGGCCGGTTCGCCGTTGTGGAGGCCGAGGAAGGCGTCGTGGTACGGGTCGGCGTCGATGCGCGCGAACTCCTTCTCCACGGCCGTGAGGTCCGCGTCCTGCATCATCCAGTAGACGGCTTTGGGGTGGGTGACCCAGCCGTGCAGCAGCTCCGCGTCGCCGGCCGGGTCGACCGGGCGCAGCGCGAACTCGCCGAGCGAGGCGTGGGTGCGGGTGAAGACGGGCGCGGTCATACGGGGGACACCTCCACGGGGTGGTGCGGGCCGGCCGGGGCGGCGAAGTCCTGGAAGGCGATGGACTTCTCCACCGGGTAGTACTCGCGGCCGAGCAGCTCGCGGATGATGCAGGAGTTGCGGTACGCGGCCATGCCCAGGTCCGGGGTGACGAAGCCGTGGGTGTGCAGCTCGGCGTTCTGCACGAAGATGTCGCGGCCCGCGGTGTCGATGCTGTAGTTGCGGGCCACCGCGTAGCGGCCGGCGTCGTCCCAGGCGATGCGGTCGGTCAGCGGAGCGAGGAACTCCGGCTTCTCGTACCGGTATCCGGTGGCCAGGATCAGCCCCTGGGTGGCGTGGGTGAAGTCCTGGCCCTGCTCCTCCTGGCGCAGCCCCAGGGTGTACGTGCCGGAGGCCGCGTCGTAGCCGGCGCCGGTGAGCGCGGTGTTGGTCAGCAGCCGGGTCGGGCAGGGGCCGTGCAGGTTCTTCTGGTAGAGCAGGTCGAAGATCTCGTTGATCAGCTCCGAGTCGATGCCCTTGTAGAGGTTCTTGTGCGCGGCGTTGAGCCGGTCGCGGGTGGCCGCGGGCAGCGCGTGGAAGTAGTCCACGTACTCCGGAGAGGTCATCTCCAGCGTGAGCTTGGTGTATTCGAGGGGGAAGAACCGCGGGGAGCGGGTGGCCCAGGTCAGGTGGTAGCCGTGGCTGTCGATGTCCTGGAGGAGGTCGTAGTAGATCTCCGCCGCGCTCTGGCCGCTGCCGACGATGGTGATGGAGTCCTTGGTCTGGAGGGCGGCCTTGTTCTCCAGGTAGTCGGCGTTGTGCAGGAAGTCGCCGCCGAGGCCCTGGCACGCCTCGGGGATGTGCGGCGGGGTGCCGGTGCCGAGGACCAGCTTGCGGGCGCGGTAGGTCTTCTTCTCGCCGGTGGGCAGGTGATCGGCGTGCACGACGTAGACCTGCTCGGCCTCGTCGTACTCGACGGTGGTGACCTGGTGGCCGAAGCGGATGGAGTCCAGTTTGGCGGCGGCCCAGCGGCAGTAGTCGTTGTACTCGGCGCGCAGCGGGTAGAAGCTCTCGCGGATGTAGAAGGAGTACAGCCGTCCCGATTCCTTCAGGTAGTTCAGGAAGGAGAACGGGGAGGTCGGGTCGGCGAGGGTGACCAGGTCGGCCATGAAGGGCACCTGGAGGGTGCTGGTCTCCAGCATCATGCCGGGGTGCCAGTCGAAGGACGGCTTGTTGTCCAGGAACAGGCCGTCGAGCTCTTCGATGGGCTCGGTCAGACAGGCGAGGCCGAGGTTGAAGGGCCCGAGGCCGATGGCGAGGAAATCGTGAGGGGCGGACACGTGGGGTCTCCGTTTGCGGGTGTCGGTCGGCCGCGGGGCCGGTCGGCGGGGACGGTCAGCTCGCGGCGCTGAGGGCCGGTTCGGGGCGCGCGGCGAGGTACGCGCCGGCGTGCTCGGCGATCAGGTCGAGGACCGTGGCGATGTCGGCCAGCGTGGTCTCGGGGTTGAGCAGGGTGAACTTCAGGTAGTGCCGGCCGTCCACGACGGTGCCCGCGACGATGGCGTCGCCGGAGGCGAACAGCGCCTCCCGGGCGTGCAGGTTGACCTCGTCGCTCAGCACCGGGTCCCGGTCGTCGGCGTACGGCAGGTAGCGGAAGACCAGGGTGCTCAGCTGCGGCTCGACCACGACCTCGAAGCGCGGGTCGTCGTTGAGGAGCTTCCAGGCGTCGGCAGCCCGGTCCACGACCTCGTCGAAGAGCTCGCCGATGGCGTCGGCGCCCATGGTGCGCAGGGTCAGCCACAGTTTGAGCGCGTCGAAGCGGCGGGTGGTCTGGATCGACTTGTCGACCTGGTTGGGGATGCGGCGCTCGGCCATCCGCGCCGGGTTGAGGTAGTCCGCGTGGTACGTGACGTGCCGCAGTGTGGCGTGGTCGCGGACGAGCACGGCGCTGGAGCTGACCGGCTGGAAGAAGGACTTGTGGTAGTCCACGGTCACCGAGTCGGCGCGCTCGATGCCGTCCAGGAGGGCGCGGCGCCGGGAGACCAGCAGGCCGCAGCCGTACGCCGCGTCCACGTGCATCCAGGCGCCGTACCGCGCGCACAGGTCGGCGATCTCGGGCAGCGGGTCGATGCTGCCGAAGTCGGTGGTGCCCGCGGTGGCGACGACCGCCATCGGGATCAGGCCCTCGGCCGCGCAGCGCGCCAGCTCGTCGGCGAGCGCGTCGGCCCGCATCCGCTTGTCCGGGCCGCAGGGCACCGCGATCACGGCTTCCGCGCCGAGGCCCAGCAGGGTGGCGGCCTTCTCGATGCTGAAGTGGCCGACCTGGGAGGCGAGGATGCGCAGCCGGGGCAGGATGTCGGTACGGCGTACCGGATGTGCCGTGGCCTGAGGGGTTTCGTCCGGGTTGTTCTCGCGGGCGAGGGCCGTGCGGCACGCCTCGTCGCGGGCCAGCAGCATGGCCTGGAGGTTGGACTGGGTGCCGCCGCTGGTGAAGATGCCGTCGGCGCGCTCGCCGAGGCCGATGCGCCGGGCGGTCCAGTCGATCAGGCGGCGCTCGATGAGGGTGCCGCCGGCGCTCTGGTCCCAGGTGTCCAGCGAGGAGTTGACCGCGGAGAGCACCGCCTCGCCGACCAGGGCCGGGATGACGACCGGGCAGTTGAGGTGCGCGAGGTAGCGCGGGTGGTGGAAGTAGACGGCGTCGCGCAGGTAGACCTCTTCGAGTTCGTCCAGCGCGGCGGCGGGGTCGTGCAGTGGCCGGTCCAGGTCGATGCCGGCCACGGTGGGGGTCAGGCCGTCGACCGTGACGCCGGTGAAGGGGCGTTCGGTACGGGATATTTTGTCGGCTATGCGGTCGACGCCTTCGGCGACGGAGCGGCGATAGCGGTCGGCGGTGCTGTTGTTGAACAGCTGGGACCGGCTGTCCGGCGTCCCGGCGCCTGCGGCGGGTGACGGGTCCTCGGCGGAGCGCGCGAGGGGGCTCATGAACGTGTCCTCCCTGATGCGGACTTGCTCACGTGGGGGATGCGCATGGAACGCCCGCGCCTGGGCAGAAGACGGTCGGCGCAGGGGGGAACGGCCCCATCCGCTTACGTGATGAGGTAAGCCTAACCTAACTTGTGCGGCGGGAGGGAAAGGGGTGCCCAGGCACCGGCGCGGGCGCGCGCCGGGCCGTCATCGGGCATCAGGGGGGCGGAACGGCTTGGGGTCAGGCCCCGTCGTCCAGGACGCGCAGGACAAGACCGGTGGCCGGCTTGGGGCCGAACGACGTCGACTTGCGGGGCATCGTCACGCCGTCCAGCGCGAGTTGACGCACCGTTTGCTCCAGGACGGGGCGCAGCAGCACGGCCGTACCGCCATGCTTCGCCGCCTGCTCGACGGCGTCCCCCGCGCTGTGCAGATAGCTGATCTCGGACGAGTGGTCGCGGACCCGCCACACCTCGTCCAGCAGGACCGAGTGCAGCACGGTGGCGTCCAGCCGGCGCCACGCCTCGGGGCGGTCCCGGCGGATCGTCCGGTCGAGCAGCTCCGTGTCGGGCCGGTCCAGCAGGCAGAACCGCTCCGGGCCCGAGGACACCAGGAAGGCGCTGCCGGGCGTCTCCTCCAGCGCGGCCAGTGCCGCATCCAGAGGGCCTTCCACTGGACGGGCACGGAACGCCCCGTCCAGCCCGGCCAGCGCGTCGTCCAGCGACAGGTGCGGCAGGACGCGGTGGATGGCCCGCACCTGGAGCGGGTGGCGGGCGGAGTCCACGAGCAGTACCAGCCCGCTCGCCCAGGGGCCGGCCGCGCCGCCGCCCGGGTGCTCCGCGCGCAGCCGCTGGTAGGTGGCCCAGCGGTGGTGCCCGTCGGCGATCAGGGCGTGCCGCAGGGCCAGGTCCTTGTCGACGGCGGCCAGCTCGTCGGGGTCGGTGACCGCCCAGAGCCGGTGGGAGAAGCCGTCCTCGGTGGTGGTGGCGAGCAGCGGGGTGGTCAGCACGGTCCGCTCGATGACGCCGGTGGCGCCGTTGCCGGTGCCCTGGCCGACGTAGGAGAGTAGCAGCGGTTCGAAGTTGGCGGCGGCCTCGCGCATCAGGGCGGCGCGGTCCTCGACGACCTCGGGGATCACGTCCTCGTGCGGCAGGACCGGGCCGTCGAGGTCCAGGGCGCCGATCAGGCCGCGCTGGAGGAGGCCGCCCTTGCTCTGCTCGTACACGTAGAGGGCCGGCCGGTCGTCCGTCGCCAGGACGCCCTGCGCGCGCCAGCGGCGCAGCGTCTCGGCGGCCTGGAGGTGCCGGGTGGCGGGGTCGGGGGCCTGCGGGAGGATGAGCCGCACGATGTTGTACGGGTCGGCGGTTTCCAGGTGGCGCACGCCGTCCGGCCGTACGACGACGTCGTACGGCGGCGAGGTGACGGCCGTGAGGCTGCTGACGCGGTCCGGGGCGTAGCGCAGTCCGCGGAAGGGGTGGAGGCGAAGGCCGTCGGTGGTCATTGGGGAATGCTATGCCGCCTTCCCGAGTGCGGGATGATCGGGGGGAAACCCTTGTCCGGCTGGATATATCGGTATGCGGGGTTCCGCTTCGCGTACCGCTGTTACCCACTTCTGTACCTGTGTGAATAGGGAGCGAAACGGCATGAGCGAGCGGGTGCTGCGCAAGCGGCCCGGACGGTGCGAGCGGGCACTGCGCGAGGCGTACGACACGGCGCTGCTGGACCTGGACGGAGTCGTCTACGCCGGCGGCTCGGCGATCGAGCACGCCGTCGCGTCGCTCACCACGGCCCGGGACGGCGGCATGCACCTGGCGTATGTGACCAACAACGCCGCCCGGACGCCGGACACGGTCGCGGACCAGCTCACCGGGTTCGGGCTGCCGACCGCCCCGACGGACGTCATCACCTCGGCGCAGGCGGTCGCCCGGCTGATCGCCGGACAGGTGCCCGCGGACGCGCGGGTGCTGGCGGTCGGCGGCGAGGGCCTGCGGGTGGCGCTGCGCGAGCGCGGGCTGGTGCCGGTGGAGTCCGCGGAGGACGGCCCGGCGGCGGTGGTGCAGGGCTTCGACCCCAAGCTGAACTGGGAACGGCTGGCGGAGGCCGCGTACGCCGTGCAGCGCGGGGTGCCCTGGTTCGCGTCGAACACCGACCTGACCATCCCCAAGGAGCGCGGCATCGCGCCGGGCAACGGCGCGCTGGTCGAGGTCGTACGGACCGCCGCCGGTGGCGGTACGCCCCAGGTGGCGGGCAAGCCGGAGACGCCGATGCACCGGGAGACGGTCCTGCGCACGGGCGCACAGCGGCCGCTGGTGGTGGGCGACCGGCTCGACACGGATATCGAAGGCGCCTACAACGGCGGTGTCGACTCGCTGCTGGTGCTGACCGGCGTGACCACCGCCGCCGAGCTGCTGGCCGCGCCGCCGCAGCACCGCCCGACGTACGTCGACGCGGACCTGCGCGGCCTGCTCGGCCCGCAGCCGGAGGTAGCCGAGGCGGCGGACGGCGGCTTCCGGTGCGGCGGCTGGACGGCGTCCGTACGGGACGACGCCCTGGCGCTGGACGGGGAGGGCGCTCCGATGGACGGCCTGCGGGCGCTGTGCGCGGCGGCCTGGACGGCGGCGGGCGACGGCAGCTGCGGCGCGGACGCGGGCAAGGCGCTGGCGCGGCTCGGGCTGTGAGGCGCGCGCCGAAGCGCGCGTAGGAAGACAGGAGGGGCCCGCTCGGTGTTGAACGGGCCCCTCCCCAGGGTGCGGGTACGGACCGTCGTACCCGCACGGTACGGGGGACTGCGTCCGGGTCAGTCCTCGTCGGTGGCGGCGGCCGTGCCCGCCACGTACTCCGCGAGCAGGTCCTCCTCGCTGGCGCCGCGCCGCCAGTAGCCGGTGAACTTCACGGCCCGGCGGTCGAACCCGCGCTCCCGCACGAGGTGCCGGCGCAGCGCCTTCACGTTGCCCGCCTCGCCCGCGATCCAGGCGTACGGCGTGCCCGCGGGCAGTTCGGCGGCGCGTACCGCTTCGAGCAGCGCGTCCGTCCCGTCCGCCGGCCGCTCGTCGGCGGCCAGCCAGGTCACGTCGGCGTCCGCGAAGGTGGGCAGCTCCTGGCGGTCGGCCGCGTGGGCGACGGACAGGAAGACCTTGGCCTCGGTGCCGGGGGAGAGCCAGGCCAGGATGCCGGCCACCGCGGGCAGTGCCGTCTCGTCGCCGGTCAGCAGAATCCAGTCGGTGCCGGGCGGCGGGCGGAAGTCCACACCGCCGTTGTCCTCGACGGCCGGGCCGAGGATCGAGACGCGGTCGCCCGGCTCGGCGGACGCCGCCCAGCGCGAGGCCGGGCCGCCGGCCGCGGCGCCCGGGGCGTCCGCGCCGTGCAGCGCGAAGTCCACGTCGATCTCCGCCGGTTCGTGGCGCTGCTCGCGGATCGTGTACGAGCGCATCAGCGGGCGCTCGGCCGGGTCCTGGGCGCGCCAGGCCGGGTACCAGCCCTCGCCCTGGTCGGCGAAGACCGGCGCCGCCTGGTGGGGCTGCGGGAGGAACAGTTTGAAGCGCTGGTCACGGCCGCCGGAGGCCAGCTCGCCGAGCCGTTCGCCGCCGAAGGTGATCCGGACCATGGAGGGCCCGAGCCGGCGGGTGCGCACGACGTGCACGTCGAAGAAGCGGAACGGGGTGGTGGCGGGTGCGGCGGTCGTGGTCATGCGGAGGAACCTCCCGGAACCGTGACTCGGTGACTGCGGTGGGGGCGGGGTGCTCGGCCGGGCCGGCCGGTGCGGCGGCCGGCCCGGCGTCGCGTCAGGCGACCTTCTTGGCGTTCTGGATGGCCTTGGTGAGCTCTTCGATCAGCGGCGCGGCGCCCGCGTAGGAGAAGCGCGGCTCGCTGGACCAGCCGGTGACCTGGCCGGCCTTGACGGCGGGCAGCTTGTTCCAGGCGGGCTTGGAGGCCAGGTCCTTGGGCTGGAGGGCGGAGGTGCGGTTGTCGAGCATGAGCACGTCGGCCGGGTACTTGTCGGCGTTCTCCCAGCTCAGGCTCTCGAAGTAGCCGCCCTTGTCCAGGTTGTCGGGGACGATGACGTCCACGCCCAGCGACTTGAAGTACATGATGTCGGAGTTGATGCCGGGGTTGGAGGCGTAGAAGAGGTCGGCGCTGCCGGAGCAGGCGAGCACCCGGACCGGGTTGGACTTGGCGGCCTTGCGCAGCTCGGCCGCGGCCTTCTCGAAGCGGGCCTTGGCGTCGGTGACCTTCTTGGCCTTCAGGTCGGCGCCGAGCGACCGGGCCAGCTCGGCGTACCGCTCGATGATCTTGACCAGCGGGACCCGGGCCGAGGTGATGGCCACCTGCTCGGCCAGCTTGGTGATCTTGTCCTTGCTCTCGTCCGGCACGAACCACAGGGCGCCGGGCTCGTACATGTTGGTGATCAGCAGATCCGGGTTGAGGCCCGCGTACTTCTCGACGGCGAACTGGTTGTACGCGTTGCCGATGATGGTGAGGCGGTCCACGTCGAGGTCCCCGGCCTGCGGGTCCGGCTTGCCGTTCTTCAGCTTGGTCGGGCCGAAGACGCCGACGATCTGCTTGTCGATGCCGAAGTCGTACAGGGCGGCGGCGGTGCCGGTGAAGGCGACGATGCGCTGCGGAGTGTGGTCGAGGGAGACCTTCTTCTTGCGGTCGTCGGTGAAGGACCAGGCGCCGCCCTTGACGTCGCCCTGTGAGCCCGATTCCTTGCCGCCTCCGCAGGCGGCCAGCAGGGCGCCGATGCCGACGGCGCCACCGGCGGCGAGGACGCCGCGTCGGGTCAGGGATACGCTGCGGGAGGTGCTCATGGCTGCTGTGCTTCTCTCTGGGCTGGGCCCCGGCGCGGCCGGCCGGGCTTGACGGGACTTCAGCCGGTCGTTCACGGTCTTCGGTGGGTGGTCGGCCGGACATCGCGGACGTACGGCAAAGGCCCGGTAAAAGGCCCTGCAGAACGACTTGATGTCTGATCGTGAGGGTAGGCTAACCTAACTCCCGTGTTGGTTGACAGTCCCCCCGAAGCAGCAAACGCCCCCGTGGCACCGCGACGGCGGCAGATCACTCGCTCGGCGGGGCTCGTCGCCGCCGTGGGCGCGCTCGTGGTCGTCACCGTCCTGGGCATCGCCGTCGGCGCGAAACAGGTACCCCTCGACCAGGTCTGGCACGCCCTCTTCCACTACACGGGCGACGACTCCGACGTGGTCGTCCGGGACGTCCGGCTGCCCCGCACCCTCCTCGGCCTGCTGGCCGGCGCGGCCCTCGGCCTGGCCGGCACGGTGATGCAGGCGCTCACCCGCAACCCGCTCGCCGACCCCGGCGTGCTCGGCATCAACGCGGGTGCCTCGGCGGCCGTCGTCTCCGCCATCAGCTTCCTGGGGATCACCTCACTGACCGGGTACGTCTGGTTCGCCTTCCTCGGCGCCGCGGCCGTCTCGGTCGCCGTGTACGTGCTCGGCGGCACCCGCAGCGCCACGCCCGTACGGCTCGCGCTCGCCGGCACCGCGCTGTCCGCCGTACTGATCGGCTACATCAACGCCGTCAACCTCATGGACACCGCGGCGCTGGACAAGATGCGCTTCTGGACGGTCGGCTCGCTCGCCTCCGCCACCATGACCACCGTGCAGGAGGTCGCGCCGTTCCTCGCGGCCGGCGCGGTCCTCGCGCTCGCCGTCGGACGGCCCCTGAACGCCATCGCGCTCGGCGACGACCAGGCGCGGGCGCTCGGCGCGCGGCTCACCCGCACCCGGGTGCTGGCCATGATCGCCGTCACCCTGCTGTGCGGCGGCGCGACCGCCGCCTGCGGCCCGATCGTCTACGTGGGCCTGATGGTCCCGCACGTCGTCCGCGCCCTCACCGGCCCCGACCTGCGCTGGATCCTGCCGTACTCCGCGGTGCTCTCGCCGGTCCTGCTGCTCGGCGCGGACGTCCTGGGGCGGGTCGTGGCACGGCCCGGGGAGATCCAGGTCGGCATCGTGACGGCCGTCGTCGGCGGCCCGGTCTTCATCTATCTCGTACGGCGCCGGAGGATGGCCCAGCTGTGAGTTCCACCGTCAAGACCGACACCGGCAAGACCGGCGGGCCCGTACGGGCGGTGCGCACCGCCGGCGGGCTGTCCGTGCGCCTGGACGTGCGGACCGTCGTCGTCGCCGTACTGCTGGCGGTGCTCGCGCTGGCCGCGAGCGTGCTGCTGATCGGCACCGGCGACTTCCCGATGAGCCCGGGCGACGTCCTCGCCACGCTCACCGGCTCCGGCACCACCGCCCAGGAATTCATCGTCAACGACCTGCGGCTGCCGCGGGTCCTGGTCGGGCTGCTGGTCGGCGCCGCCTTCGGGGTGGCCGGCGCGGTCTTCCAGGCCGTCTCCCGCAACCCGCTGGGCAGCCCCGACGTGCTGGGCTTCTCCCAGGGCTCGACGGTCGGCGCGCTGCTCGTCATCGTCTTCTTCCAGGGCGGCACCTTCGCCGTCGCGGCCGGCTCGGTCGCCGGCGGCGTGGCCACCGGACTGGCGATCTTCCTGCTGGCCTGGAAGGGCGGCATCCACGGCTACCGCTTCGTGCTCGTCGGCATCGGCGCCGCCGCGATGCTCTACGCGATGGTCCTCTACCTGATGACCAAGGCGAACATCGTCGAGGCGTCCCAGGCCACCACGTGGATGGTCGGCACCCTCAGCGGCCGGGACTGGGACCAGGTGTGGCCGCTGGCCCTGGTGTGCGCCGTCCTGATCCCGCTGGCCCTGCTGTACGGACGGCCGCTGCGCATGCTGGAGATGGGCGACGACGCCGCGTACGCGCTGGGCGTGAAGGTCCACCGGGTGCGCGTCGTGCTGCTGGCGGCGGCCGTGGTGCTGGTCGCCGCGGCGACCGCGGCGGCCGGGCCGATCGCCTTCCTCGCGCTGACCTCGCCGCAGCTCGCGCGCCGCCTGACCCGCTCGCCCGGCCCCAACCTGCTGCCCGCCGCCCTCATGGGCGCCGCCCTCCTGGTGGGCGCCGACTGGCTCTCGCAGCAGCTCTTCGGCGCCGACCAGCTGCCGGTGGGCGTGCTGACCGGCGTACTCGGCGGCGGCTACCTGCTGTGGCTGCTGGCCTCCGAGCGCAAGGCGGGCCGGATATGAGCGCGCGGGACGCGGATCGAACCGCCACCGGCCACCACGCGACGCCGACCGCGCCGCTCAGAACCGCACCGGGCCCCCATGACGCAGACCCGACAAGGAGCAACGCAGTGAGCCGTCTCACGGCCGAGAACGTGACCCTCGCCTACGACCAGCGGGTCATCGCCGAGGACCTCTCGGTGGCCATACCGGACCAGTCCTTCACGGTGATCGTCGGGCCGAACGCCTGCGGCAAGTCCACGCTGCTGCGCGCGCTGTCGCGGATGCTCAAGCCGGCCGCCGGCTCGGTGCTGCTGGACGGCGCGGCCATCTCCTCCCTCCCCGCCAAGAAGGTCGCCCGCACGCTCGGGCTGCTGCCGCAGTCCTCCATCGCCCCCGACGGGATCACCGTCGCCGACCTGGTGGCCCGCGGCCGCTACCCGCACCAGGGGCTGCTGCGCCAGTGGTCGGGGGAGGACGAGCGGATCGTACGGGAGTCGATGGACGCGACCGGCGTCGGCGAGCTGGCCGAGCGCTACGTCGACGAACTCTCCGGCGGGCAGCGGCAGCGCGTGTGGATCGCGATGGCGCTCGCCCAGCAGACGCCGCTGCTGCTCCTGGACGAGCCGACCACGTACCTGGACATCCAGCACCAGATCGAGGTACTGGACCTGTGCGCCGAACTCCACGAGGAGCAGGGCCGCACGCTCGTCGCCGTACTGCACGACCTCAACCACGCCGCGCGCTACGCCACGCACCTGATCGCCATGCGCGGCGGCGAGATCGTCGCCGAGGGGCCGCCGGAGCAGGTCGTCACCGCCGACCTCGTCGAGCGGGTCTTCGGCCTGAAGTGCCAGGTCATCGACGACCCGGAGACGGGCACTCCGCTGGTGGTCCCGGCGGCGCGCAAGGCGCGTACGGAGGCCGCGGCGGGGGCTGCGGCCGGCGCGGCGTCCTGAGGCCGGTGGCGGGGGCGGCCGTCGTGCGCGGCCGGGCGGATGCGTGCGGCCGGGCGGATGCGTGCGGCCGGGCAGGTCTGTGCGGCCGGGGCGCCGTCAGAGCAGCTTGCGCAGCCGGAGCAGGTCGCGCAGGCCCGCCTCCAGTTTGACCCGGCCGCTGCCCCACGCCTTGGCGAAGTGCAGCTCACCGTCGACCAGGGCCACCAGGTCGTCACCGCTCATGGTGAGCCGGATCTCGGCCCGTTCGGGCGGTGGGCCGGGGACGCTGGTGACGTCCTGGAGGGTGCCGTCCGCCAGCCGGCCGACGAAGGTCACGTCCAGGTCGGTGATCCGGCAGCTCAGCGAACGGTCGAGGGCGGCGGCGCTGCGCACGTCGCCGTTGGCGGTGGAGAGGTTCTGCGCGAGCCGGCCGAGAGCGGCGCGGCACTCTTCGAGGGTTGCCATCCCGATCGACGATACGCCGATGCGGTGCGGGCGGCCGGTGGCCCGGCCGGCGGGTGGTTCGCGGTAGCGTCAAGGCATGGAAGAGCCGAGAGAGCCGGTGGCCGAGGTGCCGGACGGGCGGGCACCTGACGAGCGGGTGCCGGACGGTACGGAACCGGACGGCGCGCGACCGGATGGTGCGGACGCGGGCGGTACCGATGCGGACGGCGCGGACGCGCACGGTGCGGACGCGGGCGATACGGATGCGCGCGGTGCCGCCGGGCCGCAGCCGCTCGGTGTCGTGGTCACGCCCACCGGGGACGCCGCCGTCGACGCCCAGCTGCGGCGCCTCGCCGACGCCGACCACCTCGCCGCGAGCGGGCACCTGGAGGTGTACGAGGATGTGCACCGGGGACTGCGCGACACGCTGGCCGCTCTCGACCGGCACCCCGGGCCCGCCGGCCCGTCCGGCGCGCCCCGGTCCCCGCAGCCGTCCGCAACGTACGACAACAGGAGCTGAACCACAGGTGGCAGGTGTGGCACGACGCCGACTCGACGCGGAGCTGGTGCGCCGCAAGCTGGCCCGTTCGCGGGAGCACGCGAGCCAGCTGATCGCCGCGGGGCGGGTGACCGTCGCCGGGGCGACGGCGACCAAGTCCGCCACCCAGGTGGAGACCAGCGCGGCCCTGGTCGTACGCGCCGACGACAGCGACCCCGACTACGTCTCGCGCGGCGGCCACAAGCTGGCCGGGGCGCTCGCCGCGTTCACCCCCCTCGGTCTGAAGGTGGCGGGCCGCCGCGCGCTGGACGCGGGCGCCTCCACCGGCGGCTTCACGGACGTGCTGCTGCGCGCCGGGGCCGGGCACGTCGTCGCCGTGGACGTCGGGTACGGCCAGCTCGCCTGGTCGCTGCAGAGCGACGACCGGGTCACCGTCAAGGACCGCACCAACGTCCGCGAACTGACGCTGGAGCAGATCGACGACGTGCCCGTCGACCTCGTCGTCGGCGACCTGTCCTTCATCCCGCTCGGCCTGGTGCTGCCCGCCCTCGTGCGCTGTGCCGCGCCCGACGCCGACCTGGTGCTGATGGTCAAGCCGCAGTTCGAGGTCGGCAAGGAGCGCCTGGGCAGCGGCGGTGTGGTGCGCAGCGCCGAGCTGCGGGCCGAGGCGGTGCGCGGCGTCGCCGAGCGGGCCGCCGCGCTGGGCCTGGGGGTGGCCGGGGTGACCGCGAGCCCGTTGCCCGGCCCCTCCGGCAATGTCGAGTACTTTCTGTGGCTGCGCGCCGGGGCGGCTGCACTGGACCCGGCAGACGTCGACCGAGCAGTGGCGGAGGGGCCCCGTTGACCAGTTCTGAAGCATCCGGAGCGGCCGGGACGGCCGACTCGGCCGGCGCGCGTACCGCGGCGTCGGCGCACGGTACCGGCCCGGCCGCGGCGGCCGGGCAGCGCACCGTCTTCCTGCTGGCGCACACCGGCCGCCCCGCGGCCGTGCGCAGCGCCGAACTCGTCGTCCAGGGGCTGCTGCGCAGCGGCATCGGCGTACGGGTGCTGGCCGAGGAGGCCGCGGACCTGCCGCTGCCGGCGTCCGTCGTACGCGTGGAGTCCGAGCAGTGCGCGGCCGAGGGCTGCGAACTGCTGGTGGTCCTCGGCGGCGACGGCACGCTGCTGCGCGGCGCGGACTTCGCCCGGACGTCCGGGGTGCCGATGCTCGGCGTCAACCTGGGCCGGGTCGGCTTCCTCGCCGAGGCCGAACGGGACGACCTGGACAAGGTCGTCGACCGGGTCGTCACCCGCTCCTACGAGGTCGAGGAGCGGATGACCCTCGACGTGCTCGTCCGCAACAACGGCAGCATCGCGCACACCGACTGGGCGCTGAACGAGGCGTCGGTGGAGAAGGCGGCGCGGGAACGGATGCTGGAGGTCGTCACGGAGGTCGACGGGCGGCCCGTCTCGCGCTTCGGCGGCGACGGCGTGGTGTGCGCGACGCCCACCGGCTCCACCGCCTACGCCTTCTCGGCGGGCGGCCCGGTGGTCTGGCCCGAGGTCGAGGCGCTGCTGATGGTGCCGATCAGCGCGCACGCGCTGTTCGCCAAGCCGCTGGTCACCTCGCCGGACTCGGTGCTGGCGGTGGAGGTGCAGCCCAAGACGCCGCACGGGGTGCTGTGGTGCGACGGCCGCCGGAGCGTCGAACTGCCCGCGGGCGCCCGCGTCGAGGTCCGCCGCGGTGCGGTGCCCGTACGACTCGCCCGGCTGCACCACGCCTCCTTCACGGACCGCCTGGTCGCCAAGTTCGCCCTGCCGGTGGCGGGGTGGCGCGGGGCGCCGCAGTAGCGGGGCCCGACGGCCCCGCGCGGTCAGGGGGACGGGGTTTCCGGGGGCTCAGGGTGTTTGCGGGGCTGAGCCCCCGGTGGGCCGGTGCGGGTTCTGAGTCTCCGGTGGCTCCGTGCAGTCATGAGCCTCCGGTGGTCCTGTGCGGGCATGCGTCTCCGGTGGTCCGGTGCCGGCATGAGCCTTCGGTGACCTTGTGCGGGTCGGGCCGGGGCCCCGTGCCGGCGTCGTGCCTGTGGCCGCGAGTGCTGCCAGCAGGCCGTGGACCAGAGGGGGCGCGGGCTGGTCGGGGTAGCCGGGAAACACCGACTGGGCGACGTTGATCGTGGTGTGCACGACGACCGCGGTGAGCATGGCCCCGTCGGTGACGGTGACCAGCCGGACCATCAGGACCCGCACCGCCACCGAACCGAGCACCTGGCCGACGGTCCAGGAGACCGAGCGGCCCGCCTGGGCGTACGCCACGAGGTGCCAGGCGCCCCAGACCAGCCCGATCACCACCCCGGCGCCGAACGTCCCGAACCGCTCCCGCACGGGCCGCAGGAGATACCCCGTCCAGCCCGCCTCCTCGGCCACGGCGGCGAGGAAATACAGGGCGACCAGCAGCGGCAGGGACGCGAGCGGGGAATGCGGTCCGCCGGGCGGCTTCCCGGCCGGCGCCGTCAGCCCGTACGTGACGAGCATCAGGGACGGCACCAGGAGAACGGCGGTCGCCCACCGGCTCCACGGGCCGGCTCCGCCCACGGAGACGGTCCGCTTCAGCAGCCGCCGTACCCCGCGCCCGCCCTCCTCCCGGAAGCTGAGGGCCGCGGCCACCGTGACCGGCAGAACGAACTGGAACGCGCTCACCGGCATGCCCATGGGCAGCGCGCCGGTCTGGTCGAAGACGGCCCCGGCCACCCAGAACGGGACGGAGAGGACGGCCAGGAGCACGACGAACGCCAGCGGCGATCCGCCCCTCGCCGGTACGCGGGTCACGGCTTCGGGCGGGGCCACGGCTTTGGGAGAAGGCACGGCTTTGGGAGAAGGCACGGCTTCGGGAGGAGCATGGCTTCGGAAGAGGTCATGGCTTCGGGTGGTCGGGGGACAGCAGGGCGCGGGCCCGGGCCAGGGCGGGGTCGCGGCGGGCCGCCAGGTCCTCGGGGGCGAAGACCGGTGTGCGGACGGTCGGGGGTATGCCCGTGCCGTCGAAGGTGCGGCCGTCGGCGGTCAGGAACTCTTCGTTCGGCAGCGCGAACTTCCAGCCGTTCGGCAGCGTGCGGTCCAGGGTGTCGGAGAAGACGCCCTGGGTGTTCTCACCGATCCGGACCGGCGCGGGCGTACGGCCCAGCAGGGACTGGGCGAAGGTCTCGCCCGCGCTGATCGTGAGCGGGCCGGTCAGCAGGGCCAGCGGGCCCGTGTACCGCGGGCCGTCGTGCGGAAGCACCCGCACAGGCTCCGCCGGGGTGAACTTCCGTGGGTCGTCCGGGTCGTTGCGCGCGTGCTTGCGGTAGGCGAGGTACGGGCGGCCGGTCAGCCGGGAGGCGACGCGCAATCCGAGCCGGTCCGAACCGCCGCCGTTGAGCCGGAGATCGACGACGAGCCCGCGCAAGCCCTGCGCGCCGGACGTACGCGCCTTGGTGAACACCGCGTCCAACGCGCGGTCCAGCTCTGCCAGGTCGCTGTCGTAGTCCTCCCGGCCCGTGTAGCCGTGGAAGGACGTGATGCGCAGATAGCCGAGCCGGCCGGGGAGGTCGGCGTACGAGAGCGCGCCGCCGGCCCATTGCCGCCGGGTGACGCCCGGGCCGAGACCGGCGGTGATCGCCGCGTCCACCTGCTTGAGGAAGGCCGCGGTGGGGACGGTTGTGCCGGGCCGCGAGCCCGCGTACACGCGGCCGGGGCCCGCGGACAGGTTGGTGTGCCCGTCGTGCAGCGGCTCGATCATCTCGCGCAGGATCGCGAAGAGTTCGTCGTCCGTGGTCCGGGCCGTGACCCGCGGCCGGTAACGGTCGCGGACCGCGGCCCAGTCGGTTCGCTTGGCGGCGAAGAACGGGTAGTTCTCGGCGTAGGTGCGCCAGAAGACGTCGAAGACCGTACGGGGGTCCTGCGCGGGGCGCTGGTGGCAGCGGGAGGGCAGCCTGGTGATCCGGTGCAGGGTGCGGTGGCCGACGTTGTCCTGGATGCTCAGGCGGGCCACGCCGTCGCTCCGCGGCGCGACCGTGACGCGGGCCCCGTCCCGTACGGCGAAGACCATCCGCCCGCCGGGGCCCGGCAGGCCCGTACGGGTGCCGCGGACGGAGCCGGGGAGGCAGCTCACCGCCGTGGTCTCGTACGTCCGCAGCTGCCGCCCCTCGATCGTGACGAGGGTGCCGTACCCGTCCATCCGCCATACGCCCTCCAGGGAGGCCGGCGCGGGCCGGGCGGGCCGGTCCGCGTGCGCCGCGACGGGCGCCGCGCAGGCGCCGGTCAGGGCGGTCACAGTGGCCAGGACGGTGACGGCAGCCGACAGACGGGCGGGGCGGCGGGGGGTGGTGGCCGGTCCGGTGCTGGGGCGAGCGGTCATCCTTGACGGTGCCGAGGTCGGTGCGGGGGCGGGTGCCGGTGCGGGCGCCGATGACGGTGCCGGTGCGGGCGGCGGCCCCGGTTTCGGCCCCGATTTCCGCTCCGAGGTCGGCCCCGAGGCCGGTCCCGAGCTTGGCCCCGGGGCCGAGGCCGGGACCGTGGCTGGTCCCGCTTTCGGCCTCGATGTCGGTCCAGGCCGGTGCTTGGTCATCGCTTCGTCCCCCGTTGGTGTTTCGTGTCGTTCGCTTGGGATGGGCCGGGCCGTGCGGAGGGCGCGTTCTGCCGCCCCGCCTCTTGGCGCGTCCTGCCGACTCCTGCGGCCCGGCCGCGGAGCCGGGGCGCGTCACGCCGCCGCCAGCGTCTCTGTCGCGCGGCGGCGCAGGGCGAAGTGGACCGGGAGACCGGTGGCGAGCAGGGCCAGCAGGAGCACGCCGCCGGATATGCCGAGGGCCGCCGTCCAGGGCAGATACGGCAGGGCGCTGCCGTACGTGGCCCGCAGGAGCGGGGCGAGGGTGCAGAGCGCGATGGCGGTGCCCAGGAGCAGGGCCGTGCCCGCGACGACGGCCGCCTCCCAGGCGGCCATGGATCGCAGCCGGCGCGGGTGGGTGCCGATCAGGCGCAGCAGCGCCAGGTCACGGCGGCGCTCGGTGGTGATCATGGCGAGGGTGTTGGCGGCGGCTATGGCGGCGAAGCCGGCGTACAGACCGGTGCCCACGTAGTCCATCCAGACGGAGGACGCCGGGCCCGCGGAGCCGGTGTGGTGCCGGGCGGTGGTGTGCAACGCGATCTTCGTCGTGCCGAAAGCGACCACCAGCACCAGCGGGACCACGGCGGCGGAGAAGCGGCGCGACTGGGTCGTCACGTTCAGCATGGCCAGTTCGGCGGCGCTGCCGAGGCGGCCCGCCGACCGGGCGACCAGCCAGGCCACCGGGCCGACGATACGGGGCCCGAGCAGACCGACGCCGAAGCAGAACAGCAGCAGGACCAGGAAGGAACCCTCGCCCGCCTTCTCCGGCCGCCCGGCCAGGACCGTGACGACGACCGCGCCGCCCGCCACCGCGGCCAGGCCCAGCGGCAGCCGCAGCCACCCCAGCTCGCGCCGGCCCGCGGCGGCCTCCTCCAGGGCGCGCGCGGGCCGCAGCGCGGCGAAGCGGCTCGCGGCGAGCACGCCCGCGAGGGCCGAGGTGACCGTCGCCACCGCCAGGCACACGGGCAGCGCCACCCAGCTGAACGTGAAGCCGACGCCGGGCGGGATCAGGCCGTGGTCCGCCATGCCCGTGAACCACCAGCGCGCGAGCAGCCCGCCGAGCGCGAACCCGGCCACCGCGGACGGCACCGCCGCCGCCACGGCCTGCGCGGCGACCGCGCGCCGGATCTGCCACGGCCGGGCGCCGATCGCCCGCAGCATCGCGAATTCGCGGTGTTGCTGGGTGACGGCCGTGCCCATCGTCGAGGCGATCACGAACACCGAGAGGTAGACCGAGACGATCAGAAAGCCGGCGGCCATGATGCCGACGTCGGAGGCGGCCAGGGCGCGCCGGGCTTCGGCCGGGACGCCCTCCGCGCCGGTCGCGGCCAGCAGCATCGTCGAGGCGCTGACCACGGTGGCCGCGAACAGGGCCGCGAGGACCGTGCCGGTGAAGGACGCCCGGTGCCCGCGCAGCGCCGCCCGCGCCAGCCCGCTGGTCGCGGGGCCTTTGGGCGGCGGGCCCGCCGGGCCGCCGCGCGCCGGACCGCCGGATGGCGGACCACCTGACGTCGGGATCCCGGACTCCGGACCCCCCGATGCGGGGATGCCGGATACCGGGCCGTCGGACGCCGGGATGCCGGATGCCGTACCACCCGATACGGAAATGTCGGACGTCAGGACGCCGGACGCAGGGGCACCGGCCGCCGGAATGCCGGTCACCCGGCCCCCGGCGGCCGGAACCCCGTCGCTCCCGGCCGCCGCGCGGCCCAGCGCCGCACCGGCTCCCGCCATGCTTCCCCCGGACATGTGGCACACCCTTCCGATCGTGTTCTTTTTTCAGCGTGACGGCTGGGACGGGGGTACCGCCATGAGGAAACCACCCGTTCCCGGGTGGGGTTTTCCGCAGGACGAAGGGCCGGGGCGAGGGGCGGCCGTCGCGGGGCGGGCCCGGGACCTCGTAAGGTCGTATCCGTGTTGGAGGAGATGCGGATCAGGTCCCTGGGCGTCATTGACGATGCCGTCGTCGAGCTGTCGCCGGGTTTCACGGCGGTGACCGGCGAAACGGGCGCGGGCAAGACCATGGTCGTCACCAGCCTCGGGCTGCTGCTCGGCGGGCGCGCCGACCCCGCCCTGGTGCGGATCGGCGCCAAGTCGGCGGTCGTGGAGGGCCGCATAGCGGTGGAGCCGGCGGCACCGGCCGCGGTGCGCGCCGAGGAGGCGGGCGCCGAGCTGGACGACGGGACGCTGCTGATCAGCCGCACGGTCTCGGCGGAGGGCCGCTCACGCGCCCATGTGGGCGGGCGTTCCGTACCGGTCGGACTGCTGGGGGAGTTGGCGGACGACCTGGTCGCCGTGCACGGCCAGACCGACCAGCAGGGGCTGCTGCGCCCGGCTCGCCAGCGGCAGGCCCTGGACCGTTACGCGGGCGACGCGGTGGCCGTACCGCTCGCCGAGTACACCGCCGCCTACCGCCGGCTGCGCGCCGTCGCCGCCGAGCTGGACGAGCTGACCACCCGGGCCCGCGAACGCGCCCAGGAGGCCGATCTGCTGCGTTTCGGCCTGGAGGAGATCGCCGCGGCCGAACCGCAGCCGAACGAGGACGCCGAGCTGGCCGCCGAGGCCGAACGGCTCGGCCATGCCGAGGCGCTGGCGTCCGCGGCCGCCGCCGCGCACGCCGCGCTCGCCGGCAACCCCGAGGACCTGGAGGCGGTGGACGCCACCACGCTGGTCGCGGGCGCGCACCGGGCGCTGGACGCGGTCCGCAGCCACGACCCGGCGCTGTCCGCGCTCGCCGAGCGGCTGGGCGAGATCGGCATCCTGATGGCGGACGTGGCGGGGGAGTTGGCCAGTTACGCGGACGGGCTGGACGCGGACCCGCTGCGACTGGCCGCCGTGGAGGAGCGCCGCGCCGCCCTCACCCACCTGACGCGCAAGTACGGCGCGGACATCGGCGCCGTGCTGGCCTGGGCCGAGGAGAGCGCCGCCCGGCTCGCCGAACTGGACGGCGACGACGACCGGATCGGCGAGCTGACGGCCGAACGGGACGCGCTCCGCGCGGAACTGGGACGGCTGGCGCAGGCGCTGACGGACGCCCGCGAGGCGTCGGCGAAGCGATTCGCAGACGCGGTGACGGCCGAACTGGCCGAGCTGGCCATGCCGCACGCCCGGGTGAGCGTGCGGATCACCCAGACCGAGACCGCCGACGAGCACGACGGCATCGAGGTCGGCGGCCGGACCGTGACCTTCGGGCCCACCGGCGCCGACGAGGTGGAACTCCTCCTCGCGCCGCACCCGGGGACGCCGCCGCGCCCGATCGCCAAGGGGGCCTCGGGCGGTGAACTCTCCCGTGTCATGCTCGCGGTGGAGGTGGTCTTCGCCGGTTCCGACCCCGTACCGACGTATTTGTTCGACGAGGTGGACGCGGGGGTCGGCGGCAAGGCGGCCGTGGAGGTCGGCCGCCGGCTGGCCCGGCTGGCCCGGTCGGCGCAGGTCGTGGTCGTCACCCACCTCCCGCAGGTCGCGGCGTTCGCCGACCGCCAGCTGCTCGTGGAGAAGACCCACGACGGCTCGGTGACCCGCAGTGGCGTCACCGTCCTGGAGGGCGAGGAGCGGGTCCGTGAACTGTCCCGCATGCTCGCGGGGCAGGAGGACTCCGAGACGGCCCGGGCCCATGCGGAGGAACTGCTCGAAACCGCCCGCGCCGGGCGCTGAACCGAACGGGCGGGAGCGGCTTTTCGCCCCGGACGCTGCGGACGCCCTGGGCGGCCCGGATCTCCCGGACCCCTCGAACGGCCCCGTTCCCGCCCTCTACGCTGGCGATCATGATCGCAACGTCGCACAAGGGACTGCCGTTCGGTGCCGCCGCGGCCGTCACCCGCGCCGCGTACGGCCGGCTCCGGAGCATGGCGCCGGGCGGGCGCGGGCGCTGGGAGCGGACCAACTACGCCGGCCGCACGGTCGGCCTGTACAGCGGCCCGGCCGTCGCGCTCGGCACCGCCGCCGCTGCCGTGACCGCGCCGGGGCTGCCCGCCCGTACCAGGGGCGCGGCGGCGCTGGCCGTCCTGGCGGCGGGCGGCTGCGGCGTGTACGACGACCTCGCCGGGGCCGGCGATCCGCGGCGCGGCTTCCGGGCGCACCTGTCGGCCCTGCGGGACGGGGAGCTGACCAGCGGTGCGGTGAAACTGTTCGGCATCGGCGCGGCCGGGCTGGCCGCCGGCGCGCTGCTCAAGGACCGGCCGCTGGACAAGGTGCTCGCCGGGGTGGTGATCGCGGGCGCCGCGCACTTCGTGAACCTGGTGGACGTACGGCCGGGCCGGGCGTCCGCCGCCGCGCTCGCCGTGGCGGCGCCGGGGCTGCTGCGGCGCGGCCCGGCCGGGTCCCTGTCCGCCGCCCCGGCAGGGGCCGCGGCGGCGGTCCTCGTGGACGACCTGGGGGAGCGCACGATGATCGGGGACGCGGGCGCCCACGCCCTGGGCGCGGGCCTCGGCCTCGCGGTCGCCGCCGGGTACGGCCGTACGGGACTGGCCGCGCACGCCGCCGCCCTGGTCGTGGCCGCCATGGCCGGCGACCGGGTCAGCCGGGCGGCCGGCGCCGTCGGCGCGTAACGGAGGGACCCCGCACCAGGTCACTGCCGCTGGGCCGGAGGAGTGGGCCGGTAGTCGCCCATATGGGTGGTCACATGGGCGTATGGGCGAAGTGTGCCTTTGGAACGGCTCGTCGGCGGTGCCGGACGCTCAGCACGGGCTGGCATCCTGGGGCCAGCGCGTTCGGCGCGCACGGCCGCGCCGCGTCCGGGCCCCGCCCCGGGCGGCGGCGGAACCCGCGGCGCGCCGCCCGGCCCGCCACCGACCCATGGAGCACCGCCCACGTGACCAGCATCCCGGCCCCGCCGCACGGACAGCCGCCGCTGCGCACGGTCCAGGTGCTGGGCCGCGGCAGCGCGGGCAGCGCCGCCCACGTCCGTTCGCTGGCCGCCGGGCTGGTGGCCCGGGGCATCAAGGTCACGGTGTGTGCCTCGCCCGACGCCGAGGACACGTACGACTACACGGACGCGGGCGCCCGGTTCGTACCGGTCCCGCCGCGTGCCGACCCGGTGAGCGTGACCTCGCTCCGCACCGCCTGCGGGAGCGCCGACCTCGTGCACGCGCACGGCCTCCGGGCGGGCCTGCGCGCCTCGCTGGCCCTCCAGGGCCCGCGGGGCCGCCGGGTGCCCCTCGTGGTCACCTGGCACACCAAGGCGCATACGGACGGCCCCCGGGCCCGCCTCGTCCACCTGCTGGAACGGCGCGTGGCCCGGGCCGCCGCGGTCGTCCTGGGCGCCTGTTCGGACCTGGTGGACCGGGCGCGCGAGCGCGGCGCCCGCGACGCGCGCCTGGCGCCCGTCGCGATCCCCGCGCCCCGTCCGTGCGCCCGCCCGCTCACGGCGGAGGACCGCCCCGCCCACAAGCAGCGGGCCGAACTGGGCGCGGTGGACCGCCCCTTGATCCTCGTCGTCGGCCGGCTGGAGGCGCACCAGGGACACGACCTGCTGCTGGACGCGGCGCACGCCTGGTGCTCCCTGGACCCGCAGCCGATGGTCGCGGTCGCGGGGGAGGGCGGGCAGCGGGCGGCGCTCCAGCGGCGCATCGACGCCGAAGGGCTGCCGGTGCGGCTGCTCGGCCGCCGCGACGACGTGCCCGAACTCCTCGCCGCCGCCGACCTCCTGGTGCTGCCCAGCCGCTGGGAGGCCCGCTCGCTGATCGCCCAGGAGGCGCTGCGGGCCGGGGTCCCCCTGGTGGCCACCGATGTCGGCGGCACCCGCGAACTGGTCGGCCGCGCCGCCGAGCTGGTCCCGTACGGAGACGCCGCCGCCCTGGCCCGTACGGTCCTGGACCTGCTCGCCGACCCCGCCCGCCGCGACGCGCTCGCCGCGGCCGGCCGCGCGCAGGCCGCGGGCTGGCCGACCGAGGACGCCACGGTGGCCCAGGTGCTGAGCGTGTACGACGAGCTGATGCAGCGGCGGGAGCGCTGACCCGGCGGGGGCCTGCGCACAAGACTTCGGGCGGCCCGGAAACCGGGGTCCCCGCGCAGGTGGCGGCGGGGGAGCCGCCCGGCACCGCGCGCGTCATGACTCGCCCGCGATCGGGCCGGCGGCGGCCCAGCAGCGCCGGGACGCCGCCTTCCTGGCCGTACGGCTGCTCCAGTGGCTGCGGCGCTCCCGGGTGCGCCGATGGCGTCCTGCCGGCGCTGGGCATCGGCCCGGTAACCGAGACGCTACGGGCGTGACCGGGCTCGGTACGAGGCGCGCGCCCACGTCAGGTGCCGGCCCGCGTTCACGCCCGTACGAACCCGGGCCTCACGCCCGTTCCGTGTGCCTCCTGGCCCGTAGGGCCAGCCGTAGTCCGAGGACCGTTTGCGGGTCGTCCAGGTCCGTGCTCAGCAGCTGGGCGATCCGGGCCAGCCGGTCGTACAGCGTCTGCCGGTTGACGTTGAGGTCGCGTGCCGTCTCCGCCTTGCGTCCGGCGCTGGCCAGGTACGCCTCCAGCGTCGGCAGCAGCGGCTGGCGGGCGGACCGGTCGTGTACCAGGAGCGGACCGATGGCGCGGTCCACGAAGTCCGTCAGAACGCCCTGTTCACCGTGTTCGCGCATCCGCCACAGCAGCAGCTCGATGTCGAGCCGGCGCGCGTCGTGCCAGGGCTGTTCCGGCAGGCCCTGCGCGGCGGCCGCCGCCTCCGTCGCGTGCCCGAGCCCGGGGCCCGCCGCCGCCCAGTCGCCCGCCGCGCCGACGACGACCACCGGGCGCCGCGCCGAAGGCCGGTCCGCCCCGGCCCGTACGACGCCCGCGCGCAGCGCTTCCGCGACCCGGTCGGCGACGGCCGTACGGTCCTGCCCCGCGCGCAGCGCCACCAGCAGCGGAACCCGCCCCTCCACCGGCCGTACCCCCAGCAGGACCGGCACGCCCAGGGCGGACAGCTCCTCGCGCAGGGCTCGGGCCAGCACCGCCCAGCTGCCCGGCGCGGGCAGCTGGGAGGGCAGCCGCATGACCACGGGCACGATCGGTTCGCCACCCGGCCGGAAGCCCAGCAGACGGGCCTGGGCCGGGGCCTCGCCGGCGGTGATCCGGCCTTCCGCCAGGTCCGCCAGGAAGTCGCCGCGCCCGCGCGCGGCCAGCACCTCTTCCTGCCGGGACTGGAGCATCACGACGGCGAGCAGGTCGGCGGCGCGTTCGGCGGCGATCCGGTGCACCGGTGCGACGGGCCCGTTGACGGGCAGCAGGACCAGCCGGGCGCGGACCGCGTCCGGGCCGGGCCCGCCGCCGGGCACGTCCACCCGCAGGCCGGTCTCCCGCAGCCCCTCCCACGCCTGGAGGGGATCGGCGTCCGCGGCGCCGCCGTCGTCCGGGCCCGCGGCGTACAGGGGACCGCCGTCGGGGGCCTCCAGGCAGAGCGGGTTGCCGGTGAAGGCGGCCAGCCGTCGCAGCACCTCGGGGGCGCCGCCGCCGCGCAGCAGCACGTCCGTACAGCTGCGCAGCAGTTCGTCGGCCTGCCGCAGCAGCAGGTAGTGGCTGTTGACCAGCTCGGTGTGGATCTCCTCGGTGACGACGACGTACGGCACCTCGCGGTGCAGCTGCACCAGCGGCAGTCCGCAGGCCCGCGCGCTGTCGACGACGGCGGAAGGCAGTGCGTCGAAGCGCGAGCCCAGCTCCACCACGAGGGCGGCGATCTCGCGGTCGGCCAGCTCCCGGACGAAGGCGCGCTGTTCGGAGGGCCGGGTCCCCAGACCGAGGCCGGTGGTCAGCAGCAGCTCGCCGCCCTTGAGGAGCGAGGCGATGTGCGGCACCTCGCCCGCGTGCACCCAGCGCACGGCGCGGTCGAGGCGGTCCTCGCCGGCCACCACCTCGGGCAGTCCGCGCCGCAGCGCGGGCAGCTCCAGCGCCCTGCGTACCGTGATCACCGCTTCGATCTTCGCTTCCGGCCCCATGGCGTCGAACGGTACCCGCAGTCCGTTATCCGGACGGACCGGGCCGCGGGCGCGCTTGCCCGGAGCCCCCGGCCGCCCGCAGACGCGCTCACCGGGCTCCTCGGCCGCTTGCGAACGCGCTGCCCACAGCCTCCATCCGCCCCCAAGCGCGCTGCCCGCAGCCTCCGCCTGCCCGCGGGCGCGCTTGCCCTCAGCCTCCGCCCGCCCGCAAGCGTGCTCACCCGGCCTCCCCGCCCGTCCGCAGGCCCGTCCCCCGCCCCGCTCACGCCGACTCCCTCACCACCAGCGTCGCCGCCGTGACCACCGGGGACAGCCCCTCCCCGGCGGTCCCCGGGCCCACCGCCAGGCGCCGGAGCAGCAGCCGGGCCATCAGGCGGCCCATCTGCTCCACGTCCTGGCGCACCGTGGTCAGCGGCGGGTCCGTCCAGGCTGCGGGATCGAGGTCGTCGTAGCCCACCACGGCCACGTCCTCCGGCACCCGCCGGCCGTGTGCGCGCAGCGTCCGCAGGGCGCCGGAGGCCATCAGGTCGGAGCAGGCGAAGACGCCGTCCAGGTCCGGTGCGGCGGCCAGCAGATCGGCCATGGCGCGCTCGCCGCCCCGGGCGGTGAAGCCGCCGTCCGCGGTCAGCCGGGGATCGGGCGCCGCGGGGGCCAGGGCGTCGTGGTAGCCCTCCAGGCGGTCCTGGGCGGAGGTCTGGTCGAGCGGCCCGGTGATCACCGCGATCCGGCGGCACCCCCGGGTGCGGAGGTGGCGTACGGCCTGCCGGGCGCCGTCGCGGTTGTCGGTGTCGACGTACAGCGCGCGCTCGGCGCCCGCCCAGCCGGGACGGCCGCCGTAGACCGTGGGCAGGCCGGACGCCTCGGCCATCGCGGGCAGCGGGTCGTCGCGGTGCAGCGAGAACATCAGCACGCCGTCGGCGTGGCCGGCGGACAGGTAGCGGCCGATGCGCTCGTGGTCGGCGCGGGTCTCCTGGAGGAGGAGCAGCAGCTGGGTGTCGGCGGCGGACAGTTCCCGGCTGATTCCGCGCAGTTGACGGCCGAAGAACGGGTCGGCGAAGACCCGGGTCTCCGGCTCGGCGATCACCACGGCGACCGCGCCGGTACGGCGGGTCACCAGCGAGCGGGCCGCGCTGTTCGGTACGTACCCCAGGTCCGTGATCGCGCGCCGGACCCGTTCCCGCACCTCGTCGCGGACCCCGGCGCCGCCGTTGACCACCCGGGAGACCGTGGCGCGCGAGACGCCGGCCCGGGCGGCGACCGCCTCCAGCGTCGGCCGCCGGTCTTTCGATGTATGCACCATTCAACCCCCGAAGTCGAAATCGGGCCAACCCCTTTGGCGGCCCCAAACCTTGACGGCCCGCCGGGAAATCGGCACTGTGTGCCCCGACACGGCGTGAGAGCGCTCTCAATGCTCCCAGGCCGCGTGCGCACACGGAACTCCTCATCGCCCCACCTCGCCGAGGAGCACATGTCATGAACGCGAAAATACCCGCCCGGAAGCGGCTCCGGGGCAGAACCGCGGCAGTGCTCGGTTCGCTCGGCGCCGCCTTCGCCCTCGTCCTCGCCTGGCCTCCCGTCCAGCCCGCCGCATCGGCCGGTGAACCGGCGGCGCGGTTCGCGGAGGTGTGGCGCACCGACTTCGACGGCCCCGCCGGCGCCCGCCCGTCAACCGCCGACTGGATCACCGACACCGGCACCGGCTACCCGGGCGGCCCCGCCAACTGGGGCACCGGCGAACGCCAGACCTACACCGACCGCCCCGAGAACCTGCAACTCGACGGCGCCGGACATCTGAAGATCACCGCCCTGAAGAAGAACGGCACCTGGACCTCGGGCCGCATCGAGACCCGCCGCACCGACTTCGCCGCCCCGGCCCACGGCAAGCTGCGCATCGAGGCGCGCATCAAGATGCCCGACGTCTCCGGCGACGCCGCGCTCGGCTACTGGCCGGCGTTCTGGACGCTCGGCGCCGCCTTCCGCGGCAACTACTGGAACTGGCCGGGCATCGGCGAGTACGACATCATGGAGAACGTCAACGGGATCAACCGCGTCTGGGGTGTGCTGCACTGCGGCGTCAACCCCGGCGGCCCCTGCAACGAGTCCCAGGGCCGCGGCAATTCACGCGTCTGCCCCGGCGCCTCCTGCCAGGCCGGTTTCCACACCTACGCCCTGGAACTGGACCGCACCGGGTCCACCGAATACCTGCACTGGTCCGTGGACGGGCAGCGCTTCCACACCGTCAGCTCCGCCGACATGGACGCCGGCACCTGGGCCCGGACCACCCACCACGGCCACTTCATCCTGCTCAACCTCGCGATGGGCGGCGCCTTCCCGGACGGCGTCGCGGGCCGCGCGACGCCCACCGACGCGACGCGCCCCGGCGGCTCCCTGCTCGTCGACCACGTGTCCGTCTCCGTACAGCAAGGAGCCACCGCATGATCTCCCGTCGTACCCTGCTCGGCGGCCTCGCCGCGGGCGCCGCCGCCGGAGCCGGTGCCGGTCTCCTCCTGGGCAACACCGCCGGAGCCGCTCCCGCCGGCGGCGCGGCGGCGGCCGGACTGCCGCTGCACATCGTCAACCGCACCGGCCGCTACGCCAACAACGCCGTCTGGATCTACATCGTCGGCAACACCGGCGGCCAGCAGGTACGGGTCACCGCGAGCGGCGAGACCAAGCCCGTCGCCCTGTCCGACAACCGCCCGGACGGCTTCACCGACTACGGCATACCGCTCGCCGCGAACGGCACCACGACCCTGCGCGTCCCGCGCATGTCCGGGCGCATCTACGTGGCGCTCGGCAGCAAGCTCAAGTTCAAGGCCGTACCGGACGGCAACGGCAGGCCCGCGCTGGCCTACCCCGCGGGGTGGGTGTCCGGCGACCCCAACTACCCGATCGTGCACGACTGCGCGGAGTTCACGTACGACCAAGCCGGTATGCACTGCAACACCACGATGGTCGACATGTTCAGCGTCCCGATGGCCATCCGCCTGGTCGGCGCCAGGGACCAGACGGCCGGGACGCTCAAGTCCGGTGCCCGCGCCCGCATCTTCTCCGAGGTCGGCCGCGCCCCGGGCTTCGGCAAGCTGGTCGTCGGCGACAAGCGCGTCATCGCGCCCAGCCACGGCCTGGACGCCGGACTGTTCGACCGGAACTACTTCGCGCCGTACATCGACCGTTCCTGGAACGCGTACACCGCCAAGGACCTGAGGGTCACCACCAACCGGGGCACCTTCACCGGCCGGGTCAGCGGCAACCAGTTCACCTTCCGGGGACCCGGCCAGTTCTCCATAGCCAAGCCCTCCACCCGCGACGTGCTCTTCTGCCACGGCGCCCTGCAGGCCCCCAACGACGGGCTGCGCGGGCCGGTCGCCGCGGTGCTCGGCGCCGCCCTCAACCGCGCCACCCTCGCCGACCACGCCGCCCAGCCCACCACCGACCCGGCCACCTTCTACAAGGGGCAGCTCGCCAACCACTACGCACGGGTCCTGCACGCCGAATCCGCCGACGGCAAGGCGTACGGCTTCGCCTTCGACGACGTGGGCAACTTCGCCCCGTACATCGAGGACGGCGCGCCGCGCGAGATGACCCTCACGCTGACGCCCTTCTGAGCCGCCCGGACACACGACGAGGGGCCACGGCACCGCCGTGGCCCCTCACCCGTCCGCCGCTACCCGCCGTACGCCCCGCTGGCCGTCAGCCGCAGCGCGGTGTCGATCAGCGGAACGTGACTGAACGCCTGCGGGAAGTTGCCGACCTGCCGCTGGAGCCGGGAGTCCCACTCCTCGGCCAGCAGGCCCAGGTCGTTGCGGAGCGAGAGCAGCTTCTCGAACAGAATCCGGGCCTCCTCGACCCGGCCGATCATCGCCAGGTCGTCGGCCAGCCAGAACGAGCACGCCAGGAAGGCGCCCTCGTCGCCCTCCAGACCGTCCACGCCCGCGTCCTCGCCCGAGGTCGGGTAGCGCAGGATGAAGCCGTCCTCGGTGCCCAGCTCCCGCTGGATGGCCTCGATGGTGCCGATCACCCGCTTGTCGTCCGGCGGCAGGAAGCCCATCTGCGGGATCAGCAGCAGCGAGGCGTCCAGCTCCTGGGAGCCGTAGGACTGCGTGAAGGTGTTGCGCTCCTTGTCGTACCCCTTTTTGCACACCTCCCGGTGGATCGTCTCGCGCAGCTGCCGCCAGCGGTCCAGCGGGCCGTCCACGTCACCGGACTCGATCAGCTTGATCGTGCGGTCCACCGCCACCCAGGTCATCACCTTGGAGTGCACGAAGTGCCGGCGCGGGCCGCGCACCTCCCAGATGCCCTCGTCCGGCTCGTCCCAGTGCTTCTCCACCCACTGGATCAGCTTCAGCTGGAGCAGCGAGGCGTAGTCGTTGCGGGCCAGGCCCGTGTTGTGCGCCAGGTGCAGCGCCTCGGTGACCTCGCCGTACACGTCCAGCTGGAGCTGTCCGGCGGCGCCGTTGCCGACCCGCACCGGCCGGGAGCCCTCGTATCCGGTCAGCCAGGTCAGCTCGTTCTCGCCCAGCTCCCGCTCGCCCGCGATCCCGTACATGATCTGGAGGTTCTCCGGGTCGCCGGCCACCGCGCGCAGCAGCCACTCGCGCCAGGCGCGGGCCTCTTCGCGGTAGCCGGTGCGCAGCAGCGAGGACAGGGTGATCGCCGCGTCCCGCAGCCAGGTGAAGCGGTAGTCCCAGTTGCGCGAGCCGCCGATGTCCTCGGGCAGCGAGGTGGTGGGCGCCGCGACGATGCCGCCGGTCGGCGCGTACGTGAGCGCCTTGAGCGTGATCAGCGAGCGCACCACCGCGTCCCGGTACGGGCCGTGGTACGTGCAGTGGTCGACCCACTCGCGCCAGAAGTCCTCGGTCGCCTCCAGCGCCGCCTCCGGCTCCGGCACGCCCGGCGGGCGGCTGTGCGAGGGCTGCCAGCTGATCGTGAAGGCGATCCGCTCGCCCGGGCCGACCGTGAAGTCGGCGTACGTGGTCAGGTCCTTGCCGTAGGTCTCGGCGTCCGTGTCCAGCCACACGGAGTCGGGCCCGGCGACCGCGACGGTGCGCTCGTCCACCTTGTGGACCCACGGCACCACCCAGCCGTACGAGAACCGCATGCGCAGCGCCGAGCGCATCGGCACCCGGCCGCTGACGCCCTCGACGATGCGGATCAGCTGCGGCGCCGCGCCCTCGCGCGGCGGCATGAAGTCGATGACCCGCACCGTGCCGCGCGGGGTGTCCCACTCGGACTCCAGGACGAGCGAGTCGCCCCGGTAGCGGCGGCGGTCCGCGGGCACCGGCGCGCCTTCGGGGCCGTACGCGGGCCCCAGCCGCCAGAAACCGTTCTCTTCCGTGCCCAGCAGTCCTGCGAAGACCGCGGGTGAGTCGAAGCGGGGCAGGCACAGCCAATCCACCGTGCCGTCCCGGCACACAAGAGCGGCGGTCTGCATATCGCCGATGAGTGCGTAGTCCTCGATGCGCCCGGCCACGTGCATCTCCCGTCGAACTGGAGTGACGCCCCCCATGGGACGTGTGATCTTGTCCGTCCTGCCCATGAAACTCTGCCGAGCAGCGAGTCCGGAAATCGGGCGGGGGTGGTGCCTTGCCGGACGGCTCGTGGCGAGTGTCCGAGCAGGATACGACGCACGGCAGTGATCCGCTTGCCGCTGCGGGAAGACGGCACTGCGCCGAACGGGTGGCCTGGGTCACGCGGGGCGCCGCGCGCCCGGTGCGGAGCGGCCCCACCCGGGTGGCGCGAGCGTCGCCGGGCGCGACCATGCCCGGTCGCTGATAGCCTGGTACCCCGTGGACCGGTGGGCCCGGCGCAAGTCACACGGCACCCCCGACCGCAGCGACGGCACCCCTGACAACCGCAGGGCGCGGCCGATCCGCACCTCTTCACCACGCGACCACGGGAGCCCCCTCTTGGCCATGCCGCCCGCTGCTTTTCGAAACAGCAAAGCCTCGACGACCAAGCACCTCTTCGTCACCGGGGGCGTCGCCTCCTCGCTCGGCAAGGGCCTGACCGCCTCCAGCCTGGGTGCGCTGCTCAAGGCGCGGGGCCTGCGGGTCACCATGCAGAAGCTCGACCCGTACCTGAACGTCGACCCCGGCACGATGAACCCGTTCCAGCACGGTGAGGTCTTCGTCACCAACGACGGCGCCGAGACCGATCTGGACATCGGCCACTACGAGCGCTTCCTGGACGTCGACCTCGACGGCTCGGCGAACGTCACCACCGGCCAGGTCTACAACACCGTGATCGCCAAGGAGCGGCGCGGCGAGTACCTGGGCGACACCGTGCAGGTCATCCCGCACATCACCAACGAGATCAAGCACCGCATCCGCCGGCTGGCCCACGACGACGTCGACGTCGTGATCACCGAGGTCGGCGGCACGGTCGGCGACATCGAGTCGCTGCCGTTCCTGGAGACCGTCCGCCAGGTCCGCCACGAGGTCGGCCGGGACAACGTCTTCGTCGTGCACATCTCGCTGCTGCCCTACATCGGCCCCTCCGGCGAGCTGAAGACCAAGCCGACCCAGCACTCGGTCGCGGCGTTGCGCAACATCGGCATCCAGCCGGACGCGATCGTGCTGCGCGCCGACCGCGAGGTGCCCACCGCCATCAAGCGCAAGATCTCGCTGATGTGCGACGTGGACGAGGCCGCCGTCATCGCCTGTCCGGACGCCCCCTCCATCTACGACATCCCCAAGGTCGTGCACGCCGAGGGCCTGGACGCGTATGTCGTGCGCAAGCTGGACCTGCCGTTCCGCGACGTGGACTGGACCGTCTGGGCCGACCTGCTGGACCGGGTGCACAACCCGGACCACGAGGTGAAGGTCGCGCTGGTCGGCAAGTACATCGACCTGCCCGACGCCTACCTGTCGGTCACCGAGGCGCTGCGCGCCGGCGGCTTCGCCAACAAGGCCCGCGTCAAGATCAAGTGGGTCACCTCCGACGACTGCAAGACCCCGGCCGGCGCCAAGCAGCAGCTCGCCGACTGCGACGCGGTCTGCATTCCCGGCGGCTTCGGCGACCGCGGCGTGGACGGCAAGGTCGGCGCCATCACCTACGCCCGCGAGAACAAGCTCCCGCTGCTGGGCCTCTGCCTGGGCCTGCAGTGCGTGGTCATCGAGGCGGCCCGCAACCTGGCCGGCATCGAGGGCGCGAACTCCACCGAGTTCGACCCGGCCGCCGCCGACCCGGTCATCTCCACCATGGCCGAGCAGATGGACATCGTCGCCGGCGAGGGCGACATGGGCGGCACCATGCGACTGGGCATGTACCCGGCCAAGCTGGCCGAGGGCTCGATCGTGCGCGAGGTCTACGACGACCAGCCGTACGTCGAGGAGCGCCACCGCCACCGCTACGAGGTCAACAACGCCTACCGCGGCGAGCTGGAGAAGAAGGCCGGACTGGTCTTCTCCGGCACCTCCCCGGACAACAAGCTGGTGGAGTACGTCGAGTACCCGCGCGAGGTGCACCCCTACCTGGTCGCCACCCAGGCGCACCCGGAGCTGCGCTCCCGCCCGACCCGCCCGCACCCGCTCTTCGCCGGCCTGGTGAAGGCGGCCGTCGAGCGCAAGACCGGCGCGGCGGCCGGCGGCAAGAAGGCCGCCAAGGCCTGACCCGGCCGGCGGTCCGCCCCCTCACCTGCGAACGGGCGGGGTGGGCGGATCGCCGACGGGTACCGTTGACCGGGGTGCCCGGCCTTTCCCGGCCGGGTGCCCCGGTCGACTGCTTTGCGGAAGGACGTACACGTACATGGCCATCCAGGACACCCCGGAAGCGTGGCGGGTCACCGCGACCGCGACGCCCTTCACCGGCAAGAAGACCAGCATGCGCACGGACGAGGTCGTCATGCCGGACGGCTCCACGGCCACCCGCGACTATCAGGTCCACCCCGGCTCGGTGGCCGTCGTCGCGCTCGACGAGGAGGACC
Source organism: Streptomyces sp. NPDC018019 (assembly GCF_044327805.1). Classification (NCBI taxonomy): domain Bacteria; kingdom Bacillati; phylum Actinomycetota; class Actinomycetes; order Kitasatosporales; family Streptomycetaceae; genus Streptomyces; species Streptomyces sp. NPDC018019. The sequence goes on from NZ_JBIRGD010000042.1 coordinate 37,208, forward strand.
GGGTGCTGGTCCTGCGCCAGTACCGCCACCCCGTGCGGCACAAGCTCTGGGAGATCCCGGCCGGGCTGCTGGACGTCCCCGGCGAGCACCCGCTGCGCGCGGTGCAGCGCGAGCTGTACGAGGAAGCCCACGTCAAGGCCGAGGACTGGCGGGTGCTGACCGACGTCTACACCACTCCCGGCGGCTGCGACGAGGCCGTACGGATCTTCCTGGCCCGGGAGCTGTCCGAGGTGGAGGGCGAGCGCTTCGAGGTGTCCGAGGAGGAGGCCGACATGGAGCTGGCGCGGGTACCGGTCGCCGACCTGGTGCGCGGCGCGCTCGCCGGCGAACTGCACAACAACTGCCTGGTGGTCGGGGTCCTCGCGCTGGCCGCCGCCCGGGCGGGGGAGGGCCTGGACGCGCTGCGCCCGGCCGACGCGCCGTGGCCGGCCCGCCCGTTCGAGGCGTGAGCGCCGCCGCGTCACCCGTCCGCGCCCCTGCGGTCCGATGATGATCTGATCCGGACGGGTGACCCAACCGTCGTGCTCCACCGGGCGCGTGACGGGTCGTGAACTACGCTCGACCGCGTGCCCGTTCCGCGACCGCGGCGGGCTCGTAAGCGCAGGTGGACGGGAGCGTGACCCGTGACGGATCAGGCGGTGGGCGGGGGAGGTGTCCCGCCGGGGAAGGCGGGCGGGCCCGCGACGGCGGCACGGCGGCGGCCGGGGCCGGACCCGGACGGTGCGGCCCCGGCCGACCGGACCGCCGCCGGCGGGCGCCCCGCTCCGGACCGCCCCGGCACCCGGCGCCCGGCCGCCCGCCGGACCGTGCCGCCCGCCGCCACCGCGGCCGGCGGCTTCACCGGCCGCCGCCGCGAGCTCAAGGCCCTGCGCGCCGACATCGCCCGTACCGGCCTGGACACCCTCTCCGGCCGCCGGGGCGCCCGCAGCCGCGTCCTGCTGATCGCCGGACGGCCCGGCTCCGGCCGCAGCGCCCTCGCCGCCGAACTGGCCCGGCAACTCGCCGACGACTACCCCGACGGAGTACTCCGGGCCGCCCTGACCACCCCGGGCGGCAGCCCCGTCCCCCTCGACCTCGTCGCCCGCGACCTGCTCACCGAACTCGGTGTCCCGGTCCAGCCGGGCGCCGCCGAGGACGAGCTGACCGAGGCGCTGCGCGGGGCCCTCGCCGAGCGCCGCACGCTGCTCCTGCTGGACGACGCGGCCGGTGCCGAGCAGGTCGAACCACTGCTGCCGGACGCCGCCGGCTGCCTGGTCGTCGCGGTCTCCGAAGGCCCGCTCACCGGCATCACGGACGTCCGGCCGTGCACCCTGGGCGGCCTGGACAACGCGTCCGCCGTCGCCCTGCTCAGCCGGTACGCGGGCGCCACCCGCATCACCGTCGACCCGCGCTCCGCCGACGCCGTCGCCGAGGAGTGCGGCGGCCGTCCCGCCGCGCTCGTGCTGGCCGGCGGCTGGCTCGCCGGACGGCCCAAGTCCTCCGTCGCCGACCTGCTCCAGGCGCTGCGCGAGGTGCCGGAGCAGGCCGGCGAACCGGCCGGCGGCCGCCCCCTGGCCCGCGCGTTCCGCCTCGTGTACGACTCCCTGCCGCCGGTCGCGGCCCGCACCCTGCGGCTGCTCACCCTCGCCCCGGCCGGCCTGGCGGACGCGCACATCGCCTCCGCCCTGGCCGGGTGCTCGGTCGCCGCGGCCGAATCGGCCCTGCGGGACTTCGCCGCCCGGGGGCTGCTGAGGCCCGTCGAGGAGGAAGCGGCGGAGCCCGGGGGGCACGGCTCCGGGGCCGCCGGGAGCGCCGGGCTCCAGGCGCAGTACCGCATGCCCGGCTGCCTGGCACCGCTCGTCCGCGCCGCGCTGTACGACAAGGAGCGGCCCGCCGAGATCCAGCTCGCCAGGGCGCGGATGCTGGAGCGCACCGTACGGCTGCTCCAGTCCTGCCGGGCGCTGGGGGAGCCCGCCGGGTCGCCGGCCCGGCAGAAGGTGGCCGGACTGCCGCGCTCACTGCGCTTCGCCTCCACCGCCTCGGCCGCCGCCTGGCTGCGCAGCCGCCGCCCCGCCCTCCTGGAGGCGGCCCGGATCGCCGTCGAGGAAGGCGAGCTGGACACCCTGGACCGGCGGCTGATGGCCGCGATCGTCCGTACGCTGATCGCCCACCAGGGCGCCGAGGCCGCCGCGCCGGACCTGTACGGGCTGCACGGCCTGGTGCTGGAGGTCGCCGAACGGCGCGGGCTGGCGCGGGAGCGGGCCGCGGCGCTGCTCAACCTCGGCGACCTGGACGCGCAGGCCGGGCGGACCACGGACGCGATGGCCCGCTACCGGGGCGCACTCAGCGCCGCGCGCGAGGTCCGGGACCCCATCGCGACCGTACGGGCACTGGAGTCGCTGGGCGGTACCTACACGGAGCTGGGGGACTGGCAGCGGGCCGCCGACTGGTACGGGCGCGCGCTGGAGCTGCGCCTGACCCGCGGCGAGAGCGCGGACGGGGCGCGGCTGCACGGCCGGATCGGCGCGGTGCACACCTACGCGGCGCGGTGGGGCGAGGCGCTCAAGGAGTGGCGGGCCGCCTGTGGCGCGTACCGGCGGCTGGGGGATGTGGCGGGACAGGCCCGCGCGCTGGGCGAGGTGGCGCGGGTGCAGGAGTACGCGGGACGGCCCGAGGAGTCGCTGCGGACCTGCACCGCGGCCCTCTCGCTGGCCGCCGAGGCCCGGGACGGACGGCTGGAGGCCGCCCTCCAGCTGCGGATCGCGGACACCCTCGACCGGCTCGGCGACCCGGCAGCCGCACGGCTCCACCGGGGGATAGGGGAACGTCTCCTCTCAGATCACCCACAGTGACCTACGAAATCGGTGGTGCTCCTCTCAGTAATAGATGCTTTGCAAGGCTAGACAACACAGAATCCTTAAATAGACTGGCCAGGCCGCGGACACCGCGGTCAGTCCCGGCATGCCTCGCATGCATGGATTTTTCCTGCAAGCTCTCTTACAAGGACCGTGATCGACGTGAAGGTCGGCATCCCCCGCGAGGTCAAGAACAACGAGTTCCGGGTGGCGATCACGCCCGCCGGTGTGCACGAGCTGGTCCGCCACGGCCACCAGGTCGTCATCGAGAAGGACGCCGGCCTCGGCTCCGCCATCCCGAACGAGGAGTACGTCTCGGCCGGCGCCGAGATCCTCGACACCGCCGACGAGGTCTGGGCCACCGCGGACCTGCTCCTGAAGGTCAAGGAGCCGATCGCGGAGGAGTACCACCGCCTCCGCAAGGACCAGACGCTCTTCACCTACCTGCACCTGGCCGCCTCCCGCGAGTGCACCGACGCCCTCCTGGAGTCCGGCACCACCGCCATCGCCTACGAGACGGTGGAGACCGCGGGCCGCCAGCTGCCGCTGCTCGCCCCGATGTCCGAGGTCGCGGGCCGCATCGCCCCGCAGGTCGGCGCCTACCACCTGATGCGCCAGGCCGGCGGCCGCGGTGTGCTGCCGGGCGGTGTGCCGGGCGTGGCCGCGGGCAAGGCCGTCGTCATCGGCGGCGGCGTCTCCGGCTGGAACGCCGTGCAGATCGCCGTGGGCCTCGGCTTCCACGTCACCCTGCTCGACAAGGACATCAACAAGCTGCGCGAGGCGGACCGGATCTTCGGCACCAAGGTGCAGACGATCGTCTCCAACGCCTACGAGCTGGAGAAGGCCGTCGTCGAGGCCGACCTCGTCGTGGGCGCGGTGCTCATCCCGGGCGCCAAGGCCCCGAAGCTGGTCACCAACGAGCTGGTCGCCAAGATGAAGCCCGGAAGTGTCCTTGTCGACATCGCCATCGACCAGGGCGGCTGCTTCGAGGACTCCCGTCCCACCACCCACGCGGAGCCGACCTTCCAGGTCCACAACTCGGTCTTCTACTGCGTGGCCAACATGCCCGGCGCGGTGCCCAGCACCTCCACCTACGCGCTGACCAACGCCACGCTGCCGTACATCGTGTCGCTGGCCAACAACGGCTGGGTCGAGGCGCTGCGCCGCGACGCCGCCCTCGCCAAGGGCCTGAACACCCACGACGGCAAGGTCGTCTACGGCCCGGTCGCCGAGGCGCACGGCCTGGAGGCCACCGACCTGAACACGCTCCTCGGCTGAGGCGTCAATAGCGCGCGTCAATGACGCACTGCCGGCCGGGCCTTGTCCGCAAGGCCCGGCCGCGGCCGTTCGCCGACACGCCGCACGACCGAAACCGCACGGACGGTCCTCAACTCGCCGAGAACGTAACCCTTTAACCGATTCGCACACCCGCGAAACCTCGGGCTTGTGCTGCTTGCACCCTTGACATCGGCATGTTCGATTGCCGACACATCGGGCCGGGTCCGGTGGATTGTGTTGCTGCGAACGCCCGACACGCCATAGAGTCGCCAACCGTCGGCATAGTGCCACGCTGACCTATCGATAAGTTTCCTGGTCACATCCAAGGAGGTAAGACGACTTGTGAATGAGTCGACATTTACTCCCGGAGGTGGTCGACCAGGAGCGGTTGCACGGGGCCAGGGTCCCTCGGGGCTCCAGGCTGTCGGCTCCGTCACTGTCCACACCTTCGCAGCCCATCAGAGCACCACGACGACAGCCCACCAGAGCATGGACGGCCATCACGTGAACGCCATGGCCGGCGACCGGGGCGGCTCAGATCCCACCCGGCTCGCCGACTACGACGACCTGCCCGAGGGGCACTTCTACGACCCCGACGCGGAGTACGAACCGGATCCCGAATACGCGGCGACGCTCGCACCGGACGCCGCCCGCCAGCGCCGCGAACGCGTCGGCCCCACGGGACGCCCGCTTCCCTACTTCCCGATCCCAGGACCGTTGACCGACCACGGCCCCGCCAAAATCATCGCGATGTGCAACCAGAAAGGCGGGGTGGGAAAGACCACCTCGACCATCAATCTGGGTGCCGCCCTCGCCGAATACGGCCGGCGGGTGCTGCTCGTCGACTTCGACCCGCAGGGCGCGCTGTCCGTCGGGCTCGGCGTCAACCCGATGGAGCTGGACCTGACGGTCTACAACCTGCTCATGGAGCGGGGCATGTCGGCCGACGAGGTGCTGCTGAAGACCGCGGTCCCGAACATGGACCTGCTGCCCAGCAATATCGATTTGTCAGCCGCCGAGGTGCAGCTGGTCAGCGAGGTCGCGCGCGAGTCGACGCTCCAGCGTGCGCTGAAGCCGCTGATGGCCGACTACGACTACATCGTCATCGACTGCCAGCCCTCCCTTGGCCTGCTCACCGTCAACGCCCTGACGGCGGCTCACAAGGTCATCGTGCCGCTCGAATGCGAGTTCTTCGCGCTGCGCGGTGTGGCGCTCCTCACCGAGACGATCGAGAAGGTCCAGGAGCGGCTCAACCCCGACCTGGAACTCGACGGCATCCTGGCGACGATGTACGACTCCCGCACCGTGCACAGCCGCGAGGTCCTCGCGCGTGTGGTGGAAGCCTTCGACGACCACGTCTACCACACCGTCATCGGCCGTACGGTGCGCTTCCCCGAGACCACCGTCGCGGGTGAACCCATCACCACGTACGCGTCCAACTCCGTCGGTGCCGCCGCCTACCGTCAGCTGGCCAGGGAGGTGCTCGCCCGGTGTCACGCCGAGTGAGTCTGCCCGGAGCCGACGAATTGTTCCGCACGACCGGGGGGTCGGGGCTGCAGTCCCCGGCGCCCCGCAAGACCAACGGCGCCTCCCCGGTCAACGGGGAGACGCCGCGTGTGCCCGCGCCGGGCGGCGAGCCCGAGCCCACGGACTCCGCGGAATCCGCCGAGTTCACGCAGGGCGAGGAAACGACCCCGCGGCAGCGGCGGCCCGGGGCGGAGGGCCCGGCGTCGGCCGAACACGCGGGCCGGGGGCGCGGCACGGAAGCGGAAGCGGAGGCCCCGAAGGGGCGTCGCCGGCAGGACGCCGCGGACGCGGTGGCGTCCGGCGGCGCCCAGCCCGTCCCGGCCCGTCGCCGGGGCCGCGGCGCGAACCGGCGCCCCAGTGGGCGGGAGCGGCACGACGAGAAGATCACGGTCTATGTGTCGGCCGAGGAACTGATGGACCTCGAACACGCCCGCCTGGTGCTCCGCGGGGAACACGGGCTCGCGGTCGACCGGGGGCGGATCGTCCGCGAGGCGGTGGCGGTGGTTCTGGCGGACCTGGAGTCGCGTGGGGACGCGAGCATTTTGGTGCGGCGGTTGCGGGGTCGCTGAGCATGCCGCTATCGCGGCGGGTGGGGGTGTGGGCCTTTGCGCTGCGCGCTGATCGCGTTTGGTTTCGTCGTGGTGCGGGGGCGTGCAGGGGACCATCTCCTCGGCGCCGTTGAGCCCGCGCGGGGGTATTCGGCAACCTAGTCGCCCGGTCGTCCTGCGGGGATGGCCCCCTGCACGCCCCCTCCGGTCGTTGGGCGTGCTCGGCCCGGTGGGGGTGGAAAAGAACGGTGACCGGGGCGGGCGCCCACCAGGTGGCAAGGCTCGCGTACACGTATGCGCCGGCCGGGGCGTCACTCCGCGCGGCGCGGAGTGGCGGCCTTGTGGTGTCAGTGCCCAGCCGCGACGACGGGATAGTCGCCCGACGGCAGGGCTCGGGGACACTCCGGGGTCTCCCCGCAGGACGACCGGGCGACTTGGTTACGTATTACGTCCGCGCGGGCTCAACGGCGCCGAGGAGAGATCCCGGAGGGGCCCCGAGCCCCACCCACCGGACAGACCGCGAAAAGGGGCGTACCCCCACCGGGCGTAAGGTGCAGGACGCGCACCCCCACCGGGCGTAAGGCACAGGACGCGCACCTTCACCGGACAGACCGCGCAGTATGCGCACCCGGCGCGCGCCTTGGGATTCGGCTGCCCCCGGGAAGGCTACGCTTGGGGGCGTCCGTCGCCCTCCTCCTGGATCACGATGCCCACGATCGAAGACCCCGCCCCGTCCCTCGCGGACGGTGAGGCCGGTGACGGGAAGTTCACCGTTCGGCTGGAGAACTTCGAGGGGCCGTTCGATCTGCTGCTCCAGCTGATCTCCAAGCACAAGATGGACGTGACCGAGGTCGCCCTGTCCAAGGTGACGGACGAGTTCATGGCGCACATCCGGGCCATGGGGCCGGACTGGGACCTCGACCAGACCACCGAGTTCCTGGTCGTCGCGGCGACGTTGCTGGACCTGAAGGCGGCCCGGCTGCTGCCCGCGGCCGAGGTGGAGGACGAGGCGGACCTCGCGCTGCTGGAGGCGCGCGACCTGCTGTTCGCGCGGCTGCTGCAGTATCGCGCGTACAAGCGCATCGCGGACATCTTCAGCGAGCGCCTGGAGGACGAGGGGCGCCGCCACCCCCGTACCGTCGGCCTGGAGCCGCACCACGCCGAGCTGCTGCCCGAGGTCGTGATCGGCATCGGGGTCGAGGGGTTCGCCAGGCTGGCCGTGAAGGCCATGCAGCCCAGGGCGAAGCCGCAGGTGTACGTGGACCACATCCACGCGCCGCTGGTGAGCGTCAGGGAGCAGGCCGAGGTGCTGGTGGCACGGTTGCGCGCGGCCGGGATGGCCGGTTTCGCGGAGCTGACCGAGGACGCGCCGGACACGCTCACCGTCGTCGCCCGCTTCCTGGCGCTGCTGGAGCTGTACCGGGAGCGGGTGGTGGAGCTGGACCAGGATGAGGCCCTGGGGGCGCTGACGGTCCGCTGGACGGGCGGCGCGGAGGCCGAACCGGTGGTCACGGACGAGTTCGACCGGGAGGCCGGACCGGACCGTACGGCGGAGGAAGACGGAGAGAGGGTGTGAGGGGCGTGGCGGAGGCGCACGCGGAGGACGCCGGCCCGGCCGGGGCGCTCGGGGTCGCCGAGCTGGAGCTCAAGCCCGCGCTCGAAGCGGTGCTCATGGTCGTGGACGAGCCCGCGACGGAGGAGCACCTGGCCAAGGTGCTGGAGCGGCCCCGCCGCGAGGTGGCGCTCGCGCTGCGGGAGCTGTCGGACGAGTACACCCGGCAGGGGCGCGGGTTCGACCTGCGGCTGGTGGCCGGGGGCTGGCGTTTCTCCACGCGCCCGGCGTACGCGGACGCCGTGGAGAGCTTCGTCCTGGACGGCCAGCAGGCCCGGCTGACGCAGGCCGCGTTGGAGACTCTGGCCGTGGTCGCGTACCGTCAGCCGGTCAGCCGTTCGCGGGTCTCGGCCGTACGCGGTGTGAACTGTGACGGCGTGATGCGCACCCTTCTCCAGCGCGGTCTGGTGGAGGAGACGGGGACGGAACCCGAAACAGGTGCGATCCTGTACAGGACGACGAACTACTTTCTGGAGCGGATGGGCCTGCGTGGCCTGGACGAGCTCCCGGAGCTCGCTCCCTTCCTCCCGGAGGCGGAGGCGGTCGAAGGCGATTCCCGGGAAGGTGTTCCGTCGTTCGACGTAGACGACAGCGGCGACTCTCAGACGGATCATTGATGCGAAGCAGCGGCAGGAACAACAGGGACGCCGGTAGGGGCAACTACCGGGGTGCGGGCAACAAGAAGGACGAGAAGCAGCAGCGCGCCGGCCGGCCCCGTCCCGAGGAGCGCCGCTACGACGTGGGCGAGGGCGGGCAGGCCCGCGGCGACGGCGCGGGCCGCGGGGGCTCCGGCGGTCGCGGCGGGGCCGGCGGCGGTGCCCCGGAGCGCGGCGGCGAGCGCCGGGGCCGCGGCGCGGCGGCGCGCGGCGGCGCCAAGGGCGGCCCCCGTACGAGCCCGAAGACCGGCGGCAAGCCCGGCGCCAAGGGGCGGCAGAGTGGCCGCGGCCAGGCCCCCGCGCGCCCCCGTGAGTACGACGCGCAGGTGGAGGAGCGCAACCGCGCCCGCCACGACAAGCCGCAGGTCAAGACGCCGAAGACGTTCGGCGACCAGGACGGTGAGCGCTTGCAGAAGGTGCTGGCCCGGGCCGGCATGGGCTCGCGCCGCGCCTGTGAGGAGCTGATCGACCAGGCGCGCGTCGAGGTCAACGGGCGGATCGTCACCGAGCAGGGTGTCCGCGTCGACCCGGAGAAGGACGAGGTCAAGGTGGACGGCCTGACGGTCGCCACGCAGTCGTACCTCTTCTTCGCGCTGAACAAGCCGGCCGGTGTGGTCTCGACCATGGAGGACCCGGACGGGCGGCAGTGCCTGGGCGACTACGTGACCAACCGCGAGACGCGGCTGTTCCACGTGGGCCGCCTGGACACGGAGACCGAGGGCATCATCCTGCTCACCAACCACGGCGAGCTGGCCCACCGGCTGACCCACCCGCGGTACGGCGTGCAGAAGACCTACCTGGCCGCCATCCAGGGCCCGCTCCCGCGTGACCTGGGCAAGCAGCTGAAGAACGGCATCCAGCTGGAGGACGGCTACGCCCGCGCCGACCACTTCCGCGTGGTGCAGCAGACCGGCAAGAACTACCTGGTCGAGGTCACCCTCCACGAGGGCCGCAAGCACATCGTGCGCCGGATGCTGGCCGAGGCGGGCTTCCCGGTCGAGAAGCTGGTGCGGACGAGCTTCGGCCCGATCGCGCTGGGCGACCAGAAGTCCGGCTGGCTGCGCCGGATGACCAACACCGAGGTCGGCATGTTGATGCGCGAGGTGGACCTGTAGGCACCGGGCGCCTTGCCCGACGGCGGAACCACCCCTTATTGTCACTGTGACGATTAAGGGGTGGTTCTTTTCATGGCGTCCGCCGCGACCGGATCGCTCATCGGGCTGGCGCTCGGTGACGCGCTCGGGTTCCCGACCGAGTTCAAGAACGTGGCCGCGATCGAGGCCGCGTGCGGTCCGTGGCGGGAGATGGCGCTGCCCGATCCCGCGTATGTGACCGACGACACGCAGATGACCCTCGCCCTCGGGCGCGGCCTGCGCACGGCCGTGGCGGACGGGGCCGGCGGCCTGGGCGCCGCCCGGCTGCTCCCGCCCGTACGGCAGGAGTACGTCGAGTGGTGGCGCTCCCCGGACAACAACCGGGCGCCCGGCAACACCTGCCTCAGGGCGTGCCAGCTGCTCAGCGACGGCACGCGGCCGTGGACGGAGGCCAGCCAGACCGGCTCGAAGGGCTGCGGCGCCAACATGCGGGTGGCGCCCGTCGGGCTGGTGCCGGGGCTGAGCCCGGAGCAGCGTGCCGGCGCCGCGCAGCTACAGTCCGCCCTCACGCACGGGCACCCCACCGCCCTCGCCGCCGGCGACCTGACGGCGTACGCGGTGTACGTGCTCGCGCAGGGCGCGCGGCCGGGCGAGCTGACCGGGCTGCTGCGCTCGTACGCGACGCGGAGCCGCACCGTCTACCGGGCGGACTGGCTCGGCGACCTGTGGCGGCACGCCCAGGACCCTTCCCCGGAGCATTTCATCGCCCGAGGCTGGGACGACTGCCTCGGCGTGCTGGACCGGCTGGAGGCGGCGCTGCGCGCGCCCGCCCCGGAGGCCGACCCGTGCCTGGCCACCGGCGCCGGCTGGATCGCCGAGGAAGCGCTCGCCACCGGCCTGCTGTGCTTCCTGCTCTTTCCCGCCGAGCCGCTGACCGCGTTGCGCCGCGCCGCCTGCTCCTCCGGCGACTCCGACTCGATCGCCTGCCTCGCCGGTGCCTTCGCGGGCGCCCACCTGGGCGCCGCGGCCTGGCCCGCGGACTGGGCGGGCCGGATCGAGTACCGCGACGAGCTGCTGGCGCTGGGGGAGGCGTGGGATGCGTGAGGGTGCTCTGGACGGGGCCGGGCTGCCCGCCCTGGACCTCGGTGCGGTGACGGCCGGGGAGGACGACCCGCTGGTCTTCGCCACGGTCTCCGGCGCCCACCTGTACGGCTTCCCGTCCCGCGACTCGGACGTGGACCTGCGCGGGGTGCACCTGCTGCCCGCCGCCGCGCTGGTCGGGCTGCGGGAGCCGGACGAGACCCGTTCCTGGATGTCGGACCGGGACGGCGTCGAGGTCGATCTCGTCACCCACGACCTGCGCAAGTTCGCGCGGCTGATGCTGCGGCGCAACGGCTATGTGCTGGAACAGCTGCTGTCGCCGCTGGTGGTGCGCACCAGCGCGGTGCACGCGGAACTGGTGGCGCTGGCGCCCGCCGTCCTCACCCGCCACCACGCCCACCACTACCGCGGCTTCGCCACCACCCAGTGGCGCCTCTTCGAGAAGACCGGCGAGCTGAAACCGCTGCTCTACACGCTGCGGGTGCTGCTGACCGGTATTCACCTGATGGGCAGTGGCGAGGTGGTGGCCCATCTGCCCACGCTCACCGGGCTGGTGCCGGCGCCTGCGTACGTACCGGAGCTGATCGCGGCGAAGGCCGAGGCGGAGCACGGGCCGGCCGCCGACCTGGTGGACGCGGCGCGGCTGCGGGCGGACGTGACGGAGCTGCACGCCCGGCTGGACGCGGCGCAGGCCGCCTCCGCGCTGCCGGACGCGCCCGGCGGCCACGACGCGCTACACGACCTGCTCGTACGGGCCCGTCTCGGCGCTGCGGAGCGCTGACGCGCGCCGGGTCCGGTACAGGAAGTCCTCGACGCGCCGGCGGTCCGGCTCCGGCGGCAGCGGGGAGCCGGACTCGGCCGCCGCGGCCTGCTCGGTCAGTACGGTCATCCGGCGCTCGACCTCGGTCCAGGAGACCTCGCCGCGCTTGACGGCGAGCAGCTCCTCGCGCGCCTCGCCCACGTCCAGCGTGAGCACGCCCGTACGCAGCAGGTCGCGGGCGGTGCGCAGCAGCCGCAGCAGGTGCATCGCGTGTTTCCAGCGGGGCGCGCCGTGCTGTCGCACGTCCGCCTCCAGCTTCTTGACCTGGCCGGCCGCGTAGCCGGTGAAGGTGCGGTGCACCTGGCGGGAGAGGAACGCGCCGCGCAGCGCGAGCAGTTCGCGGCCGGTGGCGTCGACGTGTTCGACGAGCGGGGAGTGCAGGCACTCCAGGATGTTCGGGTTGGCCCGCAGCGCCAGTTCACAGAACCGTTCCAGCTCCCAGGAGAACTCCTCCTCGCGCGGCCCCTCCACGTGCGTCGGCGGCTTCTCGAAGCGCCAGAACAGCGGGGTGGGCGCGAGGTAGACCCCGCGCCGGTCGGTGTCGCTGGCGTCGGTGGCGAGCCCGAAGGCGCGCGAGCCCATGACGCAGGCGTAGACGGTGTGGCCGGTGACCAGGGCGTGGCCTGCGGCGAAGGACGGCATGCGGGGAATTGTGGCTGGTGGGGGAGGCCGGCGCCAGCCGGTTCCGGGTGGCGGAAACCCCGGGCGTCGGTACGTTTGAAGGAAGTCACTCGTCGCGCGGTCCTCATCGAATCTGCCGGAAATTCGTGGAAAGGCACGGACATGACGGGATCACCAGACCTCGGGAGACTGATGGGCGGGCGGCCCGGCGGCGGCCCGGGCGGCGCGGCGGGAAACCTCGTCGGATCGCTGCTGGGGGCGCTCGGCGGCACCGGTCCCGGCGGGCACGGCGGCACCGGGTACGGGGGCGGCCCCGGCGGCCGTGGTGGCATACAGGTCGTGCTCGGCAAACTCCTCCAAGGAGAGCTGGGACGGCAGGCGCACTCCTGGGTGGGGCGCGGCGCCAACGAACCGGTCACCCCCGAGCAGGTTGCGAAGGCACTGCCCGGCGAGACCTTGCAGCGGGTCGCGGCCGAGAACGGGGTCAGCGCCCAGGAGGCGGCGGAGCAGCTCGCCCATGCCCTGCCGCAGGCCGTGGACCGGCTCACGCCGGACGGCCGGATACCGCCGGACCCCGCGTTCCAGGACCTCGTCACCCGACGGCCGTCCCGGGCGGCAGGGCGGCCCTGAAGACCACGCGCGCCCCCGCACCGGCCGGTCCGCGTCTCGCGGACCGGCCGGCGTCGTGACCGGGGCCGGGACCTGGCTAGGCTTGCCCGCAGGAGTCGGCGGCGGACGCTGGTGCGTGCCGGGCGCCGCGTGTGGAAACTCAGGGGAGCGGTGACGTGGCGGTACGAGCGGTGCGCGGGGCCGTGCAACTGGAACGGGACGAAGCCGGACATCTGCATGAGCAGGTGTCCGCTCTGCTGACCGCGGTCCTGGAGCGCAACGGCCTGGTCGCGGACGACCTGATCAGTGTGTGGTTCACCGCCACCCCCGACCTGCGCAGCGACTTCCCGGCGGTGGCCGCCCGGCGGCTCGGCATCACCGACGTCCCGCTCATCTGCGCGCAGGAGCTGGACATCGCCGGCGCCATGCCGCGCGTGGTGCGCGTCCTGGCGCACGTCGAGACCGACCGCACCAAGGCGGAGATCGCGCACGTGTACCTCGGTGCCGCCGGCGCCCTGCGGAAGGACATCGCCCAGTGAGGACCGCGCTCGTCATCGGCACCGGCCTGATCGGCACCTCGGTCGCCCTCGCGCTGAAGGCCCGCGGCGTCCAGGTGTACCTGGCCGACCACGACCCGGCGCAGGCCGAGACCGCCGCCGCGCTCGGCGCCGGCACCGCCGAGGAGCCGCCCGGCCCGGTCGACCTGGCCGTGGCGGCGGTACCGCCCGCGCACGTCGCGCCCACGCTGGCCGCACTGATCCGGCGCGGCGCCGCCCGCGCCTACCTCGACGTCGCCAGCGTCAAGGGCGGCCCGCGCCGCGAGCTGGAGGCGATGGGCTGCGACCTGACGGCCTACCTCGGCACCCACCCGATGGCGGGCAAGGAGCGCTCCGGGCCGCTCGCCGCGACCGCCGACCTCTTCGAGGGCCGGCCCTGGGTGCTGACCCCGGCCGAGGGCGGCGACACCGAGGTGCTCAACCTCGCGCTGGAGCTGGTCGCGCTGTGCCGCGCGGTGCCCGTCGTCATGGAGGCGGACGCGCACGACCGGGCCGTCGCCCTGGTCTCGCACACGCCCCAGCTGGTCTCCAGCCTGGTCGCCGCCCGCCTTCAGAGCGCCGACGAGACGGCCGTACGGCTGTGCGGGCAGGGCATCCGGGACGTGACGCGGATCGCCGCGTCCGCGCCCCGGATGTGGATGGACATCCTCGCCGCCAACCCGGGGCCGGTCGCCGACGTGCTCGGTGAGGTCTCGGCGGACCTGGAGCGCACCGTACGGGCGCTGCGCGCGCTGGAGGCGGCCGACGAGGACGAGCGCGCCGCGGGCGCCCGCGGCGTCGAGGACGTGCTGCGGCGCGGCAACGCGGGCCGCGAGCGGGTGCCGGGCAAGCACGGCGCCGCCCCGGCCGCGTACGAGATCGTCTCGGTGCACATCGGCGACCAGCCCGGCGAGCTGGCCCGGATCTTCGCGGACGCCGGCCGGGCCGCGGTCAACATCGAGGACGTACGGATCGAGCACGCCACCGGCCAGCAGGCGGGCTTCATCCAGCTCATGGTCGAGCCGCAGGCGGCGCCGGTGCTCACCGCCGAGCTGCGCGAGCGGGGCTGGTCGATACGTCAGTAGGGCCCGCCGCCCGCGGCACGGCCCGGTTCCGGGCCGGGGGCGTACGGGCTGCGCGGGGCGCTCCTGCTTGCCAGTAACCTTGTGCGGGGCCCCGCGCAGCGGCCCCCGTCCCGCCCCGTGATCGAGGAAGGTGCCCGACACCGTGGAAACCCCCGCCCGGACCGCCCCGGCCGCAGTGATTGTCGCCATCGACGGCCCCGCAGGCACGGGCAAGTCCAGCACCTCCAAGGCCGTCGCCGGCAAGCTCGGGCTGGGCTACCTGGACACCGGTGCGCAGTACCGCGCGATCACCTGGTGGATGCTGAACAACGGCGTCGATGTGGACGACGCGGTCGCCGTGGCGGACGCCTCGGCCAAGCCCGTGATCGTCTCCGGTACCGACCCGGCCGCGCCCACCATCACGGTGGACGGCCTGGACGCCGCGGGCCCGATCCGTACCCAGGAGGTCACCTCGGCGGTCAGCGCCGTCAGCGCCGTCCCCGAGGTGCGGACCCGGATCACCGAGCTGCAGCGTGAGATCGCCGCCGCGGCCCCGCACGGCATCGTCGTCGAGGGCCGGGACATCGGCAGCACCGTCCTGCCCGACGCCGACCTGAAGATCTTCCTCACCGCGTCGCCGGCGGCCCGCGCGGCCCGCCGCAGCGGCGAGCTGACCGGCAAGGACGCCGCCGACCTGGCGGCCACCCAGGCGGCGCTGGCCAAGCGGGACGCGGCCGACTCCTCCCGGAAGACCTCGCCGCTGGCCAAGGCGGACGACGCGGTCGAGGTGGACACCACCGACCTCACGCTGGACCAGGTCGTCGAGTGCGTGGTCACCCTCACCGAGGCGGCGATGGCCGCGAAGGCGGCGCGGTGACGCGGAGCGGACGGGCGGCGGACGCGGCCGGCGGGCGGACGCCCAGCCCGGGCGGTGCCGTGGTCGGGCGGCGGATCGGCATCGGCCTGATGTACGGGCTGTGGAAGCCGCGGGTGCTGGGCGCCTGGCGGGTGCCGGCCACCGGGCCGGTGATCCTCGCGGTCAACCACACCCACGGCCTGGACGGCCCGATGCTGATGGGCACCGCGCCCCGGCCGGTGCACTTCCTGATCAAGAAGGAGGCGTTCGTCGGCCCGCTGGACCCGTTCCTGCGCGGCATCGGCCAGGTGAAGGTGGACCGGGACGGCACCGACCGCAAGGCCGTCACCGACGCGCTGGCCGTGCTGGCCGGCGGCGGGGTGCTGGGGATCTTCCCCGAAGGCACCCGGGGCGACGGCGACTTCGCCTCGCTGCGCGCCGGCCTGGCGTACTTCGCGGTGCGCTCCGGCGCCCCCGTGGTGCCGGTGGCCGTGCTGGGCAGCGCGGCGCGCCGCAGCCGGGTCAGCAAGGCGGTGCCGCCGCTGCGCAGCCGGGTGGACGTGGTCTTCGGCGACGCGTTCGCGGCGGGCGACGGCAGCGGCCGGCGCACCCGTACGGCGCTGGACGCGGCGACGGTGCGCATCCAGGAGCGGCTGACCGCTCACCTTGCCCGGGCCAGGCGCCTGACCGGGCACTGAACGAGACTTGTAGGGCGGCCCGCGCACGAGCGGCCGCCGATTGACGGAGAACGAGGAACGGACTTCATGAACGACCAGACCCCCACCGGCGACGAGCACGGTGCGCTTGGTGACGCCGAGTACACGGAGTTCATGGAGCTCGCCGCGCAGGAGGGCTTCGACCTGGAGGAGGTCGAGGGCGACATCGCCGCGGCCGGGCACGGCCCGCTGCCCGTCCTCGCCGTCGTCGGCCGCCCCAATGTCGGCAAGTCGACCCTGGTGAACCGCATGATCGGCCGCCGTGAGGCGGTCGTCGAGGACAAGCCCGGGGTGACCCGCGACCGGGTCACCTACGAGGCCGAGTGGAACGGCCGCCGCTTCAAGGTCGTCGACACCGGCGGCTGGGAGCAGGACGTCCTGGGCATCGACGCCTCGGTGGCGATGCAGGCCGAGTTCGCGATCGAGGCCGCCGACGCGGTGGTCTTCGTGGTGGACGCCAAGGTCGGCGCCACCGACACCGACGAGGCCGTGGTCAAGCTGCTGCGCCGGGCGGGCAAGCCGGTCGTGCTGGTCGCCAACAAGGTGGACGGGCCGTCCGGCGAGGCCGACGCCGCCATGCTGTGGTCGCTGGGCCTGGGCGAGCCGCACCCGATCTCCGCGCTGCACGGCCGCGGCACCGGCGACATGCTGGACGCCGCCCTGGAAGCGCTGCCCGAGGCGCCCGCGCAGACCTTCGGCACCCCGCTCGGCGGGCCGCGCCGGATCGCGCTGATCGGCCGCCCGAACGTCGGCAAGTCCTCGCTGCTGAACAAGCTCGCCGGCGAGGAGCGGGTGGTCGTCAACGAGATGGCGGGCACCACCCGCGACCCGGTCGACGAGCTGATCGAGCTGGGCGGCAAGACCTGGAAGTTCGTGGACACCGCGGGCATCCGCAAGCGGGTCCACCTCCAGGCGGGCGCCGACTACTACGCCTCGCTGCGCACCGCGGCGGCGGTGGAGAAGGCCGAGGTCGCGGTCGTCCTGATCGACGCGAGCGAATCCATCAGCGTGCAGGACCAGCGGATCATCACGATGGCCGTGGAAGCGGGCCGTGCGCTGGTCATCGCGTACAACAAGTGGGACCAGCTCGACGAGGAGCGCCGCTTCTACCTGGAGCGGGAGATCGAGCGGGACCTGGTGCAGATCCCGTGGGCGATGCGGGTCAACGTCTCGGCGCGCACCGGCCGGCACATGGACAAGCTCGTCCCGGCGATCGAGACGGCGCTGGAGGGCTGGGAGACCCGGGTGCCCACCGGCCGGCTGAACGCCTTCCTCGGTGAGATCGTCGCCGCCCACCCGCACCCGATCCGGGGCGGCAAGCAGCCGCGCATCCTCTTCGGCACCCAGGCCGGCACCAAGCCGCCGCGCTTCGTGCTCTTCGCCTCCGGCTTCCTGGAGGCCGGCTACCGCCGCTTCGTCGAGCGCCGCCTGCGCGAGGAGTTCGGCTTCGAGGGCACGCCGATCCACATCTCCGTCCGCGTGCGCGAGAAGCGCAGCAAGAAGAAGTAGGCGAAGCAGCAGCCGCCACGACGACGAGAACGGTGGCGGGGGGGGCGGGGGGGGCCCCCCCCCCCCCCCGCGCGCCGGGGGGGGGCGGGGGGGGCCCGGGGGGTCGGGCCCGGGACGGGCCCGGCCGGGGGGGTTAC
>NZ_JBIRGD010000043.1:0-53869 GCF_044327805.1 Streptomyces sp. NPDC018019
AACTCGCCCCGGAGCCGTTCCACCTCCCCGAGCCTCATACCTGCCAGCATGCTCCTGGTCAGCCACGATCGGCAGAGCTAACGAAGCACTACTAGCGCACGGCTTCGGCGATGGAGGGCCACGATGTTCGCGATATCCCTGGGCGACGACGGCGCGCGGCTGTGTCCCCTGGAACCGTGGCAGGCCGAGGAGTTCCTGGCCCACATCGACCGGGGGCGGGAGTTCATCGGGCGGTACAACGGGCTGCCGGACGTGGTCACGGACCTGGCCTCGTGCCGCGCGTTCCTGCGTGCGTACGCGGAGAAGGCCGCCGCCGACACCGGGCGCTTGTACGGCATCCGGACCGACGGCACGCTGGTCGGCGCGGTCTTCTTCCGGACGATGGACGTCGCGCAGGGCAACGCCGAGGCGGGCTGCTGGCTGGAGCCGGCGGCGGTCGGCAGGGGGCTGGTGACCAGGGGCGTACGGGTGCTCATCGACTGGGCCGTGGAGGAGCGGGGCATCCACCGCGTGGAGTGGTGGGTCGCGTCGGAGAACGCGCCCAGCATCGCGGTGGCACGGCGGCTGGGGATGACCAGGGACGGCGTCTCGCGCCGGAGCCACCTGTACCGGGGCGAGCGGCAGGACGAGGAGATCTGGTCGGTGCTCGCGCCGGAGTGGCGGGCGCGCCGGGCGGCCGGCCGCTGACCGCGGGCGCCGAGCGCCGGTGGCGTTCACCGGACGGGCGGCAGCGGGGCCCGGCCGGGTGCTCACGGAGAGCGGTGCCGGCCCAGCCTCCGTGGCGTGGCGTGTCCGTCACGATGTCTGCGCGAGCGGTCCTGTCCGCAAACCTCCCGGCGCGGCCGGGTCCCCCACCCCTCGGGGCGCATGGCGGTGCGGTCGGTGGTACACCGCTCGCGGTGGGCTCGTCTTTGCTCACCGAAATGTTCCGCATCATCCGCACGAGTGAACAGCGGCAACGGATCGCTGGGTAACTGCCTAGTGCACCCGTTTTCCCGGGTGTCATGGAGGCCACGGCGACACGGGCGTCCGGCCCGGATCGTCGGACCGGCCGCGACCGGACCGGGCACCGGACGCGGTGCGCGGCGCCCCGGCCGCCGTCCCCCGACGGTGTTCCGCCGCACACACCGGCCGGCTCTTCCTCCCGGCCCCGCCCCGTGTGCCTCCTCCGCTCCTCCTTCACACAATGGGGTTGATCAGGCATGTCCCTTGCGATGAGTGCGGCCGACCGGGAAGCGTTCCTCGCCGCCGCCCATGTGGCCGTCCTCGGAATCGGCGCCCCGGGCGGGCCACCGCTGCTCGTGCCCGTCTGGTACACCTACCGGCCGGGCGGCGAGGTCACCGTCCTGACCGGCCGGGAGTCCGTCAAGGCCCGGCGCATCCGGGCGGCGGGCCGGTTCGCCCTCTGCGTGCAGCGGGAGACGGCGCCGTACCGGTACGTCAGCGTCGAGGGCCCGGTGGTCGCCTTCGAGGACCGGGTGGACGCGGCCGAGCGGACGGCGCTGGCCCACCGCTACCTGCCGCCGGAGACCGCCCGCGCCTACTTGGCCGCGACCACGGACCAGCTCAGCACCGACGTGACCGTCCGGATGCGGCCCGCGCGGTGGCGCACCGCCGACTTCGCCTCCTTCGCCACCGCGTTCAGCTGACCCGGGCCGTCCGGCCCCGCCGGTCCCATCGGTCCGGCCCCCTCCTGCCCCGGCCTTCCGGGCGCCATGACCGTTTCGAGGTACAGACCATGCTGCGACCCACCCAGGCGTCCGGCCGGCCGGTCCGGCGCACGCCGTGGAACGACACGGCGACGCCGTACCCGCGCGACCGCTGCCTGCACGAACTGTTCGAGGAACGGGCGCAGACCGCGCCCGGTGCGCCCGCCGTCCGGCACGGCGACCGCACCCTGACCTACGGCGAGTTGAGCCGGCACTCGAACGCCCTCGCCCGGCGGTTGCTGACCGCCGGCGTCCGGCCCGGCGGCACCGTGGGGGTGATGGGCGGCCGGTGCCCCGAGGAGCTGGTGGCCTTCCTGGCCGTCGTCAAGTGCGGGGCGGCGTACGTGCCGTTGGACGACGCGTATCCGCCCGCCCGGTTGCGGGCCATGGCCGAGGAGGCCGAGGTACGGATCGCCGTGGCCCTGCCGGGGAGTACGTGCCGGGTGCGCAGGCTGCGTGCCTGTGTCGACGGCCGCCTCACCGCGCCGCCGCCGGGGGACGGGGCGGCTGCCCCGCCCGTCCCCCCGGCCGTCGCCGCCGCCCCGGAGGACTGCGCGTACGTCATGTTCACCTCCGGCTCGACCGGCCGCCCGAAGCCGGTGGCGATCCCGCACCGCGGCGTCGTGCGCCTGGCCGCCTCCGGCCCCTGGCTGTCGCCGCCCGCGCCCGGGGAGCGGGTGCTGCACGCCTACAGCTGCTCCTCCGACGCCTCGACCATCGAGATCTGGACGGCGCTGCTGTCCGGGGCCTGCCTCGTCGTCGCGGAGCGGGAGCAACTGCTGTCGGTGGACGCGCTGGAGCGGCTGCTGCGCGAGGAGGACGTGGCGGTCGCCTTCCTGACCGCGGGGGTGCTGCACCATGTGGCCCGCCACCGGCCGGAGGCGCTGCGGAGCCTGCGGTTCGTCTCGGCGGGCGGCGAGGCGCTCGATCCCCGGCTGTGCCGCCGGGTGCTGGCGGCCTGTCCCGGCATCACCTTGGTCAACTTCTACGGGCCCACCGAGAACAGCGTCGTCTCCAGCGCGTACGTGGTACGCGACCTGCCCGCCGACGCGGCCACCGTGCCCATCGGCCGCCCCTTCCCCAACTCGTCCTGCCACGTGCTGCGCGACGACGGCACGCCCGCCGGGCCGGGCGAGGAAGGCGACCTGCTCGTCGGGGGCGACGGCATAGCCATCGGCTACCTCAACGATCCGGCCCTGACCGCCGAGCGCTTCCTCGACGACCCCTTCGACCCCCGCCCCGGCGGGCGCCTGTACCGCACGGGCGACCGGGCCCGGTGGCGGCCGGACGGCACCCTGGAGTACCGGGGGCGCCGCGACCGGCAGGTCAAACTGCGCGGCTTCCGGGTGGAGCTGGACGAGATCGAGACGCGGCTGCGCTCGCACGAGGCGGTCGCGGAGGCCGTCGTGGAGATCGACGGGGACGGGGCGCACGCCCGGCCGGTCGCCTTCGTGACGCCGGCGCGGCCGGGCGAACGGGTCCCGGTCGAGCAGGTGCGCGCGTACGTGGCGTCCTGGCTGCCCGCGCCCGCCGTACCGGCGCGCATCCACGTCCTGGACCGGTTCCCCGTCACCGGCGCGGGCAAGGTCGACCGGCGCGCCCTGGTCGCGCGGACGAGGGTGCCCGCGGCCCGCGACGGGGCCCGCCCGGACGACGCCGTACCGGCCGGGCCTTGGCAGGACGGCACCGGCCCGTACGCATCCGAGCACCCGATGCAAACGGATGCAACCGGGAACGGCGACGCGAACGCAAACGCGCAACGCCGCCCCGGCGAGGCGCGTCCGGAGGACGGGAGCGGCGCCATGGAGAACGGGAGCAGCGCCACGGGAGACGACACCAGCGCCACGGGAGACGGTTCCGGCGCCACGGGGGACGGCTCCGAACTGCTGAGCGTGCTCGCCGGCATCTGGGAGCACGTCCTGCGCGTCCGCCCGGCACCCGCCGACAGCTTCTTCGACCTCGGCGGCGACTCGTTGCTCACCGCCGAGGTGACCACCAGGACGATGACCGCGCTCGGCATGGACGCGGCGCACGGCACCTTCCTCGTCCGCAGCCTGCTGCGGGAGCCGACGCTCGGCGCGTACGCGGCGGCGGTGGACCGGGCGCTGCGGGCCGGTCGCGCCGGGCGCCGGACCGGTGGTACGCCCGCCTCGGAGGCGGACTTCCGCCGCGAGGCCCGCCTGGGGCTGCGGCTGCCGCCGGCGCACGGCCCCGTCCCCCGCCGGCGCGACCCGGCGCGCGTCCTGGTCACCGGCGCCACCGGTTTCATCGGCGCCTTCCTGCTCGACCGGCTCGCACAGGTCACCGGCGCCGAGCTGCTGTGCCCCGTCCGGGCCCGGGACGCGGCGCACGCACGGCGCCGGGTGTGCTCCAACGCCGCACGCTACGGCCTCGACCCCGCCCCGTACGAGCAGCGCCTGACCTGCTTCCCGGCCGACCTGACCGCGCCGCGGCTGGGCCTGTCCGAGGAGCGGTTCGGGCAGCTGGGCGCGACCACCGACCTGATCCTGCACGCCGGGGCGCACGTCAACTTCCTCTATCCGTACGCGGCGCTGCGCCCGGCCAACGTCGGCGGCACCCGGGAAATGGTGCGGCTGGCCGCCGGACGGCGCATACCCCTGCACTTCCTGTCCACCGTCGCCGTCCTGGCGGGCTTCGGCACCGCCGGGGTGCGGCAGGTCGCCGAGGACGTGCCACTGGCCCACGCCGACCACCTGACCATGGGGTACGCGGAGAGCAAGTGGGTGGCCGAGCGGATGCTCAAGGAAGCGGCGCAGGCCGGTCTGCCGGTGGCGGTGCACCGGCCGTACGAGGTCACCGGCGAGGAGCGGACCGGGATCTGCAACACCGAGACGGCCATCAGCTCGCTGTTCCGGGTCATCGCGGAGACCGGTGTCGCGCCCGATGTGCCACTGCCGCTGGACTTCGTGCCGGTCGACCACCTGGCCGCCGCCGTGGTGCACCTGGCGACCCACGAGCCGGCCGACGGCCGCACCTACCATCTCACCAACCCCCGGCCGGCCCGCCTCGCCGACATGCTGGCCCGTATGCGGGCGGCGGGCTACGGCATCCGCGAACTGCCGTACGACGCCTGGGTGGCGGAGCTGGTCCGGCACGTGGCGCGGCACCCCAGCAGCCCCACGGCCCCGTTCGTCTCGCTCTGCGTGGACCGCAGCAACAAGTCCGACATCAGTGTGAAGGAGATGTATCTCGACGATGTCTTCCCGCGGCTCGGGCGGGCGAACACCGAACGGGGCCTGGCGGGCAGCGGGCTGCGCTGCCCGCCCACCGACGCCGCGCTCCTCGACCGCTACCTCGCCTTCTTCCGCTCCAGCGGCTTCCTGCCGCCGCCGCGGCCCGGCGACGGCGGCTGAGCCGGCACGGGCGCTCACAACGGCCGGGCGCCTGCCAGCAGTTCGAAGGTGCGGCGCTGCACGTCGGCCGGGTAGTTGTCGGCGAAGGCCGTGCTGCGCAGCTCGTCCTCGCGGACGCAGTCGAAGACGACGGTCGGTCCGGTCCCGGTGGCGCGCTCCTTCTCGTGGTAGCAGACCATCAGGTGCATGATCGCGGTGTCCGGCAGGACGTGGATGCCGTCGGTGGGGTGCGAGCGGGTCGCGAAGCCCCACAGCACGTCGCGGACGTCGGTCGGGTCGATGTCGTCGTCCAGGACCATGATCCGGGTGACCCACCAGCCGCCGTGCGGGAAGGCGTCGACGGCCTCGCCGACCGCCCGGCACAGCTCCTGGGAGGAGGTGAAGGAGGTGCGCTCGCGCCAGTCCCGGTCGACGGTGACGGCCAGCACGTGGACGGCGGTCTCCGGGATCATCCAGGCGGCGGCGACCGGGATGCCGGCCTCGCGCAGGTAGTGGGTCCAGCGGGCGGAGTGGGTCAGGCCGATCAGGGTGTGGTCCTCGTCCACGGGCTTGCCCGCGCACACCACCGGCATGACCGGGTCGTCGCGGTGGGTGACGGCGGTGACGTGGTAGGCGGGCAGCGACCAGCTCCCCTCGGGGACGTACCCCGCGAACTCGCCCATCGGCCCCTCCGGCAGCAGCTCGTCGTGGTCGATGTAGCCCTCGATGACGATCTCGGCCGTGGCGGGCACTTCGAGGTCCACCGTCTTGCACCGTACGACCTCGATCGGCTCGCCGAAGTAGGCGCCCAGGTAGGCCGCTTCGTCGACGTGCTCGGGCAGCGACATGGTGGACACCAGCGGGACGGCGGGCTCGGCGCCCAGCACGAGCGCGAAGGGGGTGCGCTCGCCGCGCGCCCGCCACATGTCGTCGATGACGCCGATGTGCTGCGGCGAGCCCGTGAAGGCGACGATGCGGCGCGCGTCGTGCAGCATGGCGCGGGCGATGCCCCAGTTGGTCCACTTTCGGTCCGGGCTGCGCAGCACGAACGTGCCGACGGTGTTGGCGTACCTGCCGCCGTCGCCCTGGTGGAGCAGCGGGAACGGCAGTGCGGTCAGGTCGATGTCGGCGCCGAGCAGGACGTTCTCCTGGCACGGTCCCGCGTCCAGGGTGACGGGCGGTACCGGCGGCGCCGCCTGGGCGGCGACCAGGCCGTCCATCAGCTGCCGCGGCGGGGTGTCCGGGTCGAGGCCCAGCGCCAGCGCGAGGCGCGCGTAGGGCGCGCCGGGCCGGCTGCTCAGCGCGGCGGGCGCGGCCAGGACCCGGAAGCCGGGCCGGCAGCCGCGGATGCGGGACAGCAGCTGGGCCGGGGCCCGGTGTTCGGTGGCGTAGCGGGCGATCGCGCCGATCTCCAGTTCGGGATCGACTTCGTCGTCGATGACGCGCAGGTCGTCGAGTCCGGCCAGGGCGTCGAGGTAGGAGCGGAGGCTGGTGAGGTGCTTCATGGGTGGCTGCTCATCCTTCGTCGTGGTGGGGAGGCGGCGGGGCGGGAGCGGTCAGGGGTGGCCGGGCACCGGCTCGGTGGCGCGGGCCTGCTGCCGGGCCGCGTGCATCCCGTTCCAGCGGTACGCCTTGGGGGTGTCGATGCCGAACTGGTCGAGCACGCGGGTGACGGTGTGCCCGACGATGTCGTCGACCGTCGCCGGGTGCTGGTAGAAGGCGGGCACCGGCGGCAGCATCACCGTGCCCATGCGGGCCAGGGTGAGCATGTTCTCCAGGTGGATCTCGCTGAGCGGGGCCTCCCTGGGCACCAGCACCAGCTTGCGGCGCTCCTTGAGGGTGACGTCGGCGGCGCGGGCGATCAGGCCGTCCGCGTAGCCCATGCGGATCGCGGCCAGCGTCTTCATGCTGCACGGGGCGATCACCATGCCGTCCACGCGGAACGAGCCGGAGGAGATCGCCGCGCCCTGGTCCTCCGGGCTGTGTGTGACGTCGGCGAGCGCGGCGACCTCGCGCACGCTCATCGAGGTCTCCCACTCGATGGTGCTCCGGGCCCAGCGGCTGATCACCAGGTGCGTCTCCACGCCGCCGTGCGCGCGCAGCCGCTCCAGCAGCCGTACGCCGAGCACGGCGCCCGTCGCGCCCGTGATGCCGACCACCAGCCGCGCCGGGGCGGCGCTGCCGCCGCCGATCATGTCCGCCATGTCCACCTCTCGTTCGTGTGCGGGCAGTGCCGCGTCGTGCGGGGGCCGGGGCCGGCCCTGCGGGTGGCAGGGCCGGCCCGGTGTGCGGTCCGGTGTCATCGCAGGTGCTCGGTGAGCCACCGGTGGACGGCGAGCGCGGTGGTCGCCGCGTGCTCGTCGAGCATCGAGAAGTGGTCGCCGGCCACCTCCACGCGGGTGTGCGCCGCCTCCCACGTGGGCCGCCGTCCGTCGCCCAGCAGTTGGGGAACGGGGGTCCGGGCGGCGACGAAGAGGGTCGGCGTGGTGGCCGGCCCCGGCCGCCAGCCGTCCAGCAGCCGCGCGTACCAGGCCATCGCGGTGAGCTGGTCGTCGTCCAGCGGCAGGTGCGGGAACCGGTCGAGCAGCAGGCGCGAGATCCCCGCCATCCGGTGGCAGAGGGATTCGCCGGTCAGGTCCGTGTCGCCGGTCGAGCCGGGCGAGTCGAGCAGGACCAGGGCGGCCGGCGGGCTGCCCGCCGACTCCAGGCGCCGGACGACCTCATGGGCCGGCCAGGCTCCGGAGGAGTACGCCGCGAGGGCGAACGGCCGCCCGGCGAACCGCCGGAGCAGCGCGTCGGCCTGCGCCGTGGCCGCCGCGTCCAGGGTCTGCGGCAGCGCGTCGCCCGTCCCGTAGCCGGGCTGGGCGGCCGTCCAGACCTCGCGCCGTCCGCGGAGCGCGGCGGCGAACTTCACGTACTGGTACGGGCCCGTGGGGGCGATGAGGGACGGCAGGCACACCAGCGCGGGCTGCTCCGTACCGTCCGCCAGCCGCAGGATCTCCGGCTCCCGGCCGCCGCCGGCGGCGGTGAACCGCGGCCTGAGCTGAGCCGCCGCGGCCAGCAGTTCGCTGCCCTGCTGGAGGCTGCCGTTGCGCGATGCCGCTTGGAAGAGACCGCAGACGGAGTGCGGGGCGGGCGCCGCTTCCCGGGCGGCGGCGGCCGGTTCGGCGGGCGTGGGAGCGGATGCGGATACGGGGGCGGGTACGGGCGCGGCGCCGTCCGCCGCCGGTTCCGGCCGCAGCCGGGCGACCAGCGCGTCCACCCGGTCCGCGGAGGCGGTGAGGAAATGGGCGCACAGCTGGTCCACGGACTCGGCGTCGAACAGCAGCGTGGAGGAGACCTCGCCGAGGTCCTCGCGCAGCGCGTTGGTCAGTTGCAGGACGAGGATCGAGTCCATGCCGTACGTGCTGAGTGGCGATGCGGCGTCGATCCGCTCCGCGGGGATCCCGAGGGTCTCGGCGGCCTTGTCGCGGAGGTAGGCGGTCAGCGTCCCGGCGCGGTCGGCCTCGGTACGGGCCGGTGCCGGTGCCGGTGCCGCGGGACGTTCCGGCTCCGTACGGACGGGTTCCGTACGGACCGGCTCCGTACGGACCGGCTCGGGCGCGGTCACGGCCCCGTCCGTCGTACGGACCGTCTCCGCCGCCGGTGTCACCGGGCGGTGTGCCGCGCCCGCGACGCGCTGCCGGGCGATCCCGTCGCTCTCGGCGGCGATGATCTGCTGCCCGAGCGCACGGGCCTGCGGCAGGACGAAGACGACCTCCCGGAAGCCCTCGCCGTGCAGCACGTCGCGCCAGCTCTCCGGTGAGAGCGCGGGCGAGCCGGGGATGCGCAGCGGTGCGTCCTCGAACAGCCACCAGCCTTCCAGCAGGCCGAAGGTGAGGTGGCTGAAGATGTCGAACGCCACCAGCTCGTTCAGCAGCAGCCAGCCGCCGTCGCGCAGGGCCGCCTTGGCGTTGCGCAGGGTGTTGCGGGTGTCGCGGGTGGCGTGCAGCACGTTGGCGGCGATGACCAGGTCGTAGCCGCCGGCCTCGATGCCCTGCCCGGCGAGCGGCTGTTCGGCGTCGAAGCGCGTGGTGGACAGGTACGGCGCGTCGGTTCCGTACGAGGCCCGCGCATGGTTCAGGAACGCCTTGGAGAGGTCGGTGTAGGTGTACGTCTCGATGCGGTCCCGGTACGGGCGCAGCGCGGCGAACAGGCCCACGCTGGTGCCGCCCGTGCCCGCGCCGATCTCCAGGATGCGCAGGCGCGCGTCCGGGTCCTGGGCGAGCCGCTGGCGGACGATGTCCAGGGCGGCGCCGGCCAGCGCGCGGTTGTAGGTGTCGGCCACCCGGTTGTCGCGATAGCAGCCCTCGACCAGGGCGACGGAGCCGCGCGGGAAGAGGATGTCCGTGGGCCGGGTGCGGCCGGTCAGGATGTCCGGCAGGGCCCGCAGCGTCGCGTCGACCAGCTCCAGTTCGGCCTTCTTGTCGGGGTCCGCCGACCAGGCCGCGCGGCGGTCGTCCCACTCGCGGTCCAGCGTGGCGAGCGGCGGGACGGCGTCGGGCAGCACGCGCAGGGCGTGTTCGAGCCAGGTCGTGTAGCGGTCCAGGATGCCGGCCCGCCCGCCGAGCCGTGCCGCCTCGGCGCGGGTGACCCCGCCGCCGGGGGCCGGGCTGTCCGGGCCGAGGACGCCGAGCGCTTCCAGGTGGCCGCGGAGCATCCGCGCCAGGAGCGGGTCGCGTTCGGTGCGCCGCCAGTCGGCCACCGCGCGCAGGGTGTCGCCGTCGTCCGCCGGGGCGTCCGCCGCGCCGACCGTCACACGGGCCGCCGGGGAGCGGTCGTACACCGTCGTACGGGTGGCCGGGTCCACCGCCTCCAGGGCGTCGGGCCGGGACAGTTTGACGAAGCCGAGCTGCGGCTGCGGGCCGCCGAGGAGCGTGCCGAGCGCGGCCATCGCCTCCGGCGGCTCGATCGAGGTGAAACCCCAGCCGGTCATGCGCCGGCGGTGGTAGTCGGACGACGCGCTGCCCAGGCTCCCCCACCAGCCCCAGTTCAGCACCTTCACCGGGCAGGCCCAGTGCAGGGACAGCTGGTGGGCGTACGCGTCGGCGAAGGTGCAGCCGGCCGCGTAGTTGCCCTGTCCGGCGGCGGTCGTGAACGACTGGACGGAGGAGAAGAACACCGCGAAGTCGAGCGGTTCGGCGGCGAAGACCTCGGCCATCGCGGCGCTCACGTCGACCTTCGCGGCCAGCCCGGCCCGCAGGGCGGTCTCGTCCATCCTGGCGAAGCTCTGGTCGCGCAGGACCAGGGCGGCCTGGACGACGCCGTGGATCTGCGGGTGCCGCGCCTTGATCTCGGCGTGGGCGCGGCGCAGTGCCGCGGGGTCGGCCGCGTCGGCGCGGATGTAGTGCACGTCGCCGCGGCCGTGCACGGCGCGCAGCTTGGCGTCCATGGACGCGTCGTGCGGGCTGCGGCCGATCCAGATGACGTGGGCGCCGTACTCTTCGACCATGTGCTGCGTCCACGCGGTGCCCACCCCGCCGGCGCCGCCGATCACCACGTAGACGCCGCCTTCACGGTACGGCGCGGGCCGTTCGGGCCCCGCGTCGCACGGGCTCCAGCGCCGGACGAGCCACTGGCCCGCGCGCCGCGCCCAGGTGTCGCCGTAGGAGTGGGCCGGGAGCGCCGCGATGTCGTCGAACCAGGCGCCGGTCTCCTCCGGCAGGTCGGCGGGCCCGTCGAGGTCGACGCGCCGGACCGTCCAGTTGGTGTACTCGCGGCCGAGCGAGCCGAACAGGCCGTGCAGGCCCGCGTGGGCCGGGCGGATGTCCTCAGCGGCGTGGGTGGGCAGGCTGCGGCGGGTGACGAGGGTGATGCCGAGCGGGCGCGCGTCGTGGCCGGTGCGGAGCAGGGCCTTGATCATGCGGTGGGCGGCGACCACGCCGGTCTCCTGGGCGGCCACGAAGCCCGCCGCGTCGGTCGGTTCGGGCGCCGTGTCGGGGGCGATCCACAGGAGGTGGTCGACGGGCCCGGTGGCCGCGAGGAACGAGGCGACCTCGTCGGCCGGCGCGGACGGGGCCAGCGGCCAGGCCGTGGCGCGCGGGTGCCGGGCGGCGACCGCGGCGCGCTGGTCGGCGCCGCCGCCGACGATCAGCACCCGGTCCTGGCGGGACGGTACGGCCGCGTCCGCCGCGCCGTCCGGCACCGCGGCCGGCAACGGCTCCCACACGGGCGCGAACAGGGACGGCACCGGCTCCTTGACGCGGCGCGAGGTGTAGCCGGTCATCCGGACGCACACCGCCCCGTCGGTGTCGAGCAGGTCGATGTCGAGCTTGCTGAGGGGGCTCGCCGCGCCGTCGCCGGCGACCCGGACCACGGCCCACATGGAGTCCGTGCACGGGGCGTAGAGGTCCAGCTGCTCCAGCGCGAAGGGGATGACCGTCTCCTGCGCGGCGCCGCCCTGGGCGAGCTGGAGGGCGATGGACGCCTGGACGGCGGAGTCCATCAGCGCCGGGTGCAGGACGTACGGCGTGGCGGGCCGGTCCGCGGCGGGCGGCACGGCCAGCTCGGCGAGGACCACGCCGTCACCGGCGTAGGCCGCGCCGATCGCGCGCAGCGACGGGCCGTGGGTGATGCCCATCGCGACCAGTGCCGCGCCGATGCGCTCGGCGGACACCGTCGTCGGGCAGCTCGCGCGGAGCGCCGCCAGGTCGGTACGGGCCGGGCGCGGCGTGCCGCAGCGGCTGACGCGTCCTTCGGAGCAGACGGCGGGTTCGGCGCCGGGCGGGGTGCCCCGGGATGTGACACGGAAGGCGACGGTGCCGTCGGCCACCGGCTCGGCCAGGACCTCGGCACCGGCCGGCGCGCCGTCGGCGACGAGCGGCTGGACCCAGGTGATGTCCCGCATCCGCAGCGGCGCCGTGGCGTCGGCGCCGAGTGCGTGCCGGGCCGTCTCGCGTGCCATCTCCAGGTGGGCGACGCCCGGCAGGACCCGCCGGCCGCGCACCAGGTGGTCGCGGAGGAAGGATTCCGTACCGGTCAGGACCGCTTCGGCGCGCAGCGCTCCGGCGGTGCCCGGCACGGGTTCCAGCGCGCCGATCATCGGGTGGCCCGGCGCGGGGGCGGCGGCCTGTGCGGCGTCAATCCCGGGAGCCTTGGCCGGCAGGGCTGCCGGCCGGGCGGGCGGCGTGTCCGTCGCCCAGTGGCTCTCCCGGGCGAACGGGTACGTCGGCAGCGGGACGCGCAGGTATGCGCCGGGCGTGAACAGCGTGCCGTAGTCGAGCTCGGCACCGCCCGCGTAGCACTCGGCGAGGAGCTTCAGGTCCGCGGTGAACGCCGCGTCCGTACGGCCGGTCGCGCCGTCCCGCCACTGACGCAGGCACGCCGTACCGCGCTCGGCCAGGGCCGCCGTGTCCTCGCGCGGGGCACCCGGGCCGCCGGTGAACGCCCGTGGCCCGCCGAGCCCTTCGTCCAGGGCGCGCAGCAGCTCGTCGCGGTCCCGTACGACGCAGGCGAAGCGGTGCGCGAAGTGCTCGCGGCCGGCGACGAGGGTGTGGGCGAGGTCCCCGACGTCGAGCGACGGTGTCCGGCGGCAGTGCGCTGCCAGGCGCGCCGCCTGCTCGGCCAGCTGGTCGCGGGAGTGCGCGGACAGCACGACGAGGTGGGCGGGGACCGGCGGGCGGGGCCGGGAACGCGGGACCGGCGGCGCCTCTTCGATGACGACGTGGGCGTTGGTGCCGCTGGCGCCGAAGGAGCTGACCGCGCCGCAGCGCGGGACACCGGGCAGCGCCTCCCAAGTGTGGGTGCGGGTGCTCGGGTAGAAGGGGCTGCCGTCGAGCGGGATGGCCTCGTTCGCCTTCTCGAAGTGCAGCGAGGCGGGGATCTGCCGGTGCTTCAGCGCGAGCAGGATCTTCAGTACGCCCGCCACGCCCGCGGCGAACTGGGTGTGCCCGAGGTTGGTCTTGACCGAACCGACCGCGCAGTACCCGGTCTTGTCGGTACCCGCCCGGAACGCCCGGGTCAGGGCCCGGAACTCGATCGGGTCGCCCAGTTCGGTGCCGGTGCCGTGCGCCTCGACGAGCTGGATGTGCCCGGGGTCGATGCCGAAGCCGTCGTAGACCTCGCGCAGCAGGCTCTCCTGCGAGACGGAGCTGGGCGCGGTGATGCCGTTGGTGGCGCCGTCGTGGTTGGTGCCGCAGCCGCGGATCACACCGTGGACGTGGTCGCCGTCGGCGAGCGCGTCGTCGAGCCGCTTGAGGACGAGGACGCCGACGCCCTCCCCCGGCACGAAGCCGTCCGCGCGGTGGTCGAAGGTGTGGCACCGCCCGGTCGGCGAGAGCATGTTGGCGCGTCCGGCCAGCTCGTACAGGCGCGGGGTGGACTGCACGAAGACGCCGCCCGCCAGGGCCATCGTCGTCTCGCCCGACCAGAGGTCCTTGCACGCGAGGTCGAGCGCGACGAGCGAACTTGAGCAGGACGTGTCGACCGCGACGGCCGGGCCCTTGAGGTTGAGGAAGTACGAGACGCGGCTGGGGATGAAGGAGGCGGTGTTGCCCCAGAACGCCTGGGCGGGGGCGTGCTCGCCGACCAGCTCCGCGTAGTCGCCGTTCCAGCAGCCGACGTAGACGCCGCAGCGCCGCTCGCTCAGCTGCCGGCCCGCGTAGCCGGCGTCCTCCAGGGCCTTCCACGCCTCCTCCAGCAGCAGCCGCTGCTGCGGGTCCATGGTGGCGGCCTCGACGCCCGAGATGTTGAAGAACAAGGGGTCGAACGCGTCGATCCGGTCGAGGAATCCGCCCCGGGTGCAGCGGCGCGCCGCGTCGGCGGGGTCGGGACCGCTCAGGTCCCAGCGGGTGGCCTCGGTGACCAGTTCGTCGCCGTTGACCAGGTGCTCCCAGAGGTCGTCGAGCGTGTCGGAGCCGGCGAAGCGCCCGCTCATGCCGACGATGGCGATCGGGGGCCGGGCACCGGCGGGCTCTTGGCGGGCACCCCGCGGACGCGCATCGGTGGCGGAGGCGGGGGTGCTCACGGGGCTGCTCTCGGAAGCGCTCACGGCAGCGGCGGCCGGTTCCGGTGTGCCGGTGCGCGTGATGGCGTCGCGGTGGTCGGCCAGCAGGTGGGCGGTGAGGCGGTCGGCCGAGCTGTGGTCGTAGATGACGCTGGTCGACAGGTCGAGACCGAGGGCTTCGTTGAGTTCGTGGACGAGGCGGACGCCGAGGATGGAGTCGAGCCCGTAGTCGGCGAAGGCGAGCGCCCCGTCGATCTCGTCGTCGCCCATCGCCAGGGCCCGGGCCAGCTTGTCCCGCACCACGCGGGCGACACGCTCGTCCAGGGGCTCGGGGACGAGCGGTCCGGGGGCCGGTGGTTCGGAGACCGCCGCAGTGGGCGCGATGGCCGACGGCTGCGGGTCGGCCGGGCCGCTGTTCGGCTCCGTCCGCACCGGCTCCGTACGTACAGGCTCCGTACGTACAGGCTCCGTACGTACCGGCTCCGTCCGTACCGGCTCCGTCCGTACCGGCTCCAGGTCCCCGATCCAGTAGCGGTCCCGCGCGAAGGGGTACGTCGGCAGCGGGACCCGGCGGGGCGTCGCCGCTCCGTGCAGCACGCGCCAGTCGAGCGGCACCCCGTCGGCCCAGAGCGCCGCCAGCTTGTCCAGCTTTCCGGCGCGTATCCAGCGTTCGACCAGCAGTTCCTGGAGGTCGTCGTCGGCGGCCAGCTCCGCGAAGGCGCCTTGTATCCGCCCCGCGGTGCCCCGGTGCAGGCCCGGCACGGTCTCCTCGCCATTCAGGTACGCGCGCAGGGCGCCGTGCAGGTCCCGCGCCGAGGCCGCGACCACCGCGAGGCGTTCGGTCATCGCCTCACGCCCCGTCTGGAGGGTGAAGGCCAGGTCGGCCGGGTCGGTGTCGCCACCGCCGTCGCTGTCGAGGAAGGCCGCCAGGCGTTCGGCGGCGCCGCGCAGCTGCCCGGGGGTCCGGGCCGACAGCACGAACAGCTGATCACGGCCGGTGGTCACGGCCCGTGCGGCTCCGGCGCCGTACCGCTCGCCGAACTCCTCCACGATGACGTGCGCGTTCGAGCCGCCCGCGCCGAACGACGAGACCGCCGCGATCCGCGGGCGCCCGGACGGCGGCTGCCACGGCGCCGGCTCGCGCTGGACGGAGAACGGCGTCTTCTGGAAGGCGATGTTCGGGTTGGGCTGTTCGGCGTGCAGGCTCGGCGCGAGCTCCCGGTGCTGGAGCTGGAGGACGGCCTTGGTGAGTCCGGCGATGCCCGCGGCGGCCTCCAGGTGCCCGATCACCGACTTCACCGAGCCGATCGCGCAGAACTGCCGGTCGGCCGTGTCCTGTTCGAAAGCGCTGGTCAGGCCCTTGATCTCGACCGGGTCGCCGAGTTCCGTACCGGTGCCGTGCGCCTCGACGAAGCTGATGTCGCGCGCCGCGACCCCCGCCCGCGCCATGGTGTCGCGCAGCAGGTCCGCCTGGGCCCGCGGGTTCGGCACCGTGTACCCGTTGGAGCGTCCGCCGTGGTTGATGCCCGTCCCCCGGATGACCGCGCGGATGTGGTCGCCGTCGGCGAGGGCGCGGGAGAGCGGCTTGAGCAGGACGCAGCCGACGCCCTCGCCCGGGACGAAGCCGTCCCCGCCGCTGCCGAAGCTGCGGCAGCGGGCGTCCGTGGACAGCATGGTGGAGCGGCACAGCTCGATGTAGTCGAGCGGGTGGAGGTACAGGTTCACCCCACCGGCCACGGCCATCTCGCAGGCGCCCCGGTACAGGTGCTCGCATGCCTCATGGACCGCGGTGAGCGACGCCGAGCACATGGTGTCGATGGTCAGGCTGGGTCCGCACAGGTCCAGTACGTAGGACGTACGGGCGCTGAGCGAGGCGAAGGACAGCGCGGGCACCACGGTCTCCCCGGACGGCAGGCGCCCCGCGCCGTGCCGCCCGTGGCCGGTCTTGGTGACCCCGGCGAAGACCCCGACGCGCTTGCCGTGCCGGCGCGCGATCTCCTCGCGGGAGTACCCGGCGTCCTCGAACACCTGCCACGCCGCCTGGAGGAACAGGCGCTCCTGCGGGTCCATGGCGTAGGCGTCGCGCGGCGCGATCCGGAAGTGCAGCGGGTCGAACGCCGCGAAGTCGTCGAGGAACCCGCCCCACTTGCTGTAGCTGCGGCCGGTCGCGACCGCCTGCTCGCGGTCCGGCTCGAAGAAGCCGTCCAGCGGCCAGCGGTCGGCCGGTATCTCATCGACGCAGTCCCGTCCGGCCTTCAGGTTCGCCCAGAACTCGGCGAGGTCGGCGGCGTGCGGGTAGCGGCCGCTGAGGCCGATGACGGCGATGGGTTCACGGTCCGCGGGGGCGTCGGGGGCCGGGGACACGTACGGCGCGGGGGTACGGTCCGTCCGCGCACCGGCGGGCGGCTCGGGCGCGGCCGTCGCCGGTTCACCGGCCCAGGCGCGGGCCGCCGCCGTGTGCTCGGCGGCCAGGTGCCCGGCCACCGCGCGCAGCGTCGGGAACTCGTAGAACAGGGTGGCCGGGACCTCGCCGAACACGGTGGACAGCTCCTTGTTCAGCTGCACGATCATGATGGATTCGAGTCCCATGGCGCCCAGTTCCGCGTCGGCGTCCACGGACCGCGCGGGCAGCTTGGTGACGCGGGCGAAGAGCGCGGCCAGGAGGCGCAGGGTCTCGCGCGCCAGGCGCCCGTCCACCGGGGCCGGTGCCTCGGGCAGCGCCGGCGTCGCGGGCCGTACCGGTGCCTCGCTCTGCGCCGGTGCCGCGGTCCGCGCCGGTGACGCCGCCCGTGCCGGGGCCTCCGCGGCGGCGGTACGGCACGAAGCCGCCGGTACCCGTGCCGCGTCGCCGTGGTACACCCACACCTGCTCCGTGCCCAGCCGCCAGGCGCGGGTGAGGGCCGCAAGGCCGTCGGCCGTCTCCATGGGCGCCAGGCCGCGGCTGCGCCACAGATAGGCGAGCGTGCCCTCGTCGACGGTCATCCCGCCGTCCTTCCACAGCGGCCAGGCGATCGACAGGGTGCGGCCCGCGCGCTCCCCCACGGCGACCCGCGCGTCGCGGAGCGCGGCGAACGCGTCGAGGAAGGCGTTGGCCGTGGCGTAGTCGGCCTGGCCGGGGTTGCCGGTGACCGCCGCGCCCGACGAGAAGGTGAGGAAGAAGTCGAGCGGGTCGTGCCGGGTGGCCCGGTCGAGGTGGACCAGCCCGTCGGTCTTCGGCGCGAGCACCTCCTCCCAGTCCTCGGCCGTCTTGTTGACGAGCGAGGCGTCGCGCAGGACACCGGCGGCGTGCACGATCCCGGCGATCTCGCCGATGCCGTCCCGGACCCGGCCGAGGAGGTGGCGCACCTCCTCCCACCGCGAGAGGTCCGCGCTTTCGTAGCGGGCCAGGGCGCCGGCGGCCCGCAGTTCGGCCAGCAGCGCGTCGATCCGGGCGTCCCGCGGCGACCTGCCGACCAGGACGATCGCCGGGTCGGCCACGTCCTGCGCGATCCGGCGGGCCACGGCCGCGCCGATGCCGCCCGCGCCGCCCGTGATCAGGTAGCCGCCGCCCGCGCGCCACGGCGTGTCGGTCGCGTCCGCCGGGGGCGCCGCCGGGTGCCAGGCCCGTACGGAGCGCTCGTCGCCCCGGTGGCGGACCAGGTCCGCGTCCGTGTCGCGGGCGTCGTCCACGACGGCGGCGGCCACGGCGTCGTCCGTACCGGTGCCCTCGAAGGCGATCAACTGGGCGGCGATACGGGAGTGTTCGAGCGTGGCCGTGCGGAGCAGGCCGGTGAGGGCCAGGTTGACCGTCTCGTCGCCGTCCGCCGGTGTCACGACTTGGAGGAGCGTACTGCCGTCGGGGGCGTCGGCGACGAGACCGCGGACGATCTCGAAGACCTGCTGCGACACGTCTCTGAAGCGGCTGTCCAAGCGCTCCTTGGCCGACTCGACGGCGAAGCAGCGCACACCCGGCACCCGCCGCTCGACCGCCCCGCGCGCGGAGGCGAGTGCCCCGCACAGGATGACGACGCGGTGGTCAGCGGTGCTGTCGGCGCTGGTGCTCGACGGTGCGGGGCGCGGGGTCCACCGCGGCGTCAGGAGTGTTGTACCGATGGCCGGGCCGTCATCAGGCGCGCTTTCCACCCGCGTACCGGGAATCCAGAAGCGCTGACGGGCGAACGGGTACGTCGGCAAGTGCGCCCGCTTCGGGACGCGCGGCCCGTACAGCGCGCGCCAGTCGATGTCCTCGCCCTCGGTCCAGCGCGCCAGTGCCTGGTTCTGCGCCGCGTCGCCACCGGAGCGTTCCCCATCGAGGAACGCGCGCAGTTTGCCGGCGAGTTCGTCGTGCGAGCGGACCACCCAGCCGACCCGCTCGGCCATCGCCTGCCGCCCCACCTGGAGGGTCCAGGCGATGGAGCGGAGGGAGGCGGGCTCGGCGGTGTTCTCCAGGTATCCGAGCAGGTTGCCCGCTGCCTCGGTCAGCTGGTGTTCGGTACGCGCCGAGAGCGGCACGAGCACGTCCGTCGTCTCCGTGACGTCCGTGGACCCCGTGGTCCCCATCGCCTTCGTGGTGTCCTTCGTCGTCTCCGTGGTGTCCACTGTCCGACCGGCCTCCCGGGCCTCGGTTCCGGCATCGTCCTGCACGTATTCCTCCACCACGACATGGCAGTTGGCGCCGCCGAAGCCGAAGCTGCTCACGCCCGCGCGCCGGGGCGCGGGCCGGCCGCCGCTGCCGCGCGGACGCGGCCACGGCCCGGTCTCGCGCACGATGCGGAACGGGCCGCCGTCGAGTTCGATGTACGGGTTGATCTCGCGGCAGTGCAGCGTCGCCGGGAGGACGCCGTGCCGCAGGGCGAGGATCACCTTCAGAAGGCCCGCGATCCCGGCGGCGGCCTCCAGGTGTCCGATGTTGGTCTTGACCGAACCGAGCCCGCAGGTGCCCCGGCCGGTGGCGCCCAGCCGCCGGAAGGCGGTGCGCAGGGCCCGTACCTCGACGGGGTCGCCGAGCGCCGTGCCGGTGCCGTGGGCCTCGATGTAGCCGACCGTGTCGGGGTCGGTGCCGCGCATCGCCGCGGTGACCAGTTCGGCCTGGGCGTCGGCGTTCGGGGCGGTCAAGGAGTTGGCCCGGCCGCCGTGGTTCTCCGCGCTGCCGCGCAGCACCGCGAGGATGGCGTCACCGTCGCGTTCGGCCGCGGCCAGCGGCTTCAGGACGACGGCGCCGACGCCCTCGCCGCGCACGTACCCGTCCGCGTCGCGCGCGAAGGTCTTGCAGCGGCCGTCCGCGCTCAGCATGCCCGCGCGGTGCGCGCTGACGAACGTGTCCACGCTGAGCAGCAGGTTCACCCCGCCGGCCACGGCCGCCTCGCACGCGCCCGACCTGATGGCCTCGACGGCCCGGTGGACGGCGACCAGCGAACTGGAGCAGGCGGTGTCGACCGGCTCGCTGGGGCCGCGCAGGTCGAGCACGTACGAGATGCGGTTGGCGAGCATCGAGTGCGCGTTGCCCGTCGAGGTGAACGCGTCCGGCTCCACCCCGTACGCCGTGAGCAGTGTCGCGTAGTCGCTGCCCGAGACACCGAGGAACAGACCGGTGTTCCTGGGCAGGTCGGCGGGTGTGTAGGCGCTGTCCTCCAGGGCGCTCCAGACGGTTTCCAGAGCGAGCCGGTGCTGCGGGTCCATCAGCTCCGCCTCGCGCGGGTAGACGCGGAAGAACTCCGCGTCGAACGCGTCCACGTCGTCCAGGACGCCGGCGTGCCGGGGGAAGTCGGCCGCCTCGGCGATGCGCCGGTACGTCGCGTCGTAGCGGTCCAGGGGGAAGGCGGCGACCGAGTCCCTGCCCGCGACGAGGTTGGCCCAGTAGGTGTCCAGGTCGGGCGCGCCGGGGAAGCGGCCGGCGGCGCCGATGACCGCGATGGGCTGCCACGGGTCCGCGGGCCGCACGGGCTCGGGGGCCGGTGCGGGGCCGGTGTCCGGCGCGGAACCGCGGTCCGGTGCGGAACCGGTGACCGGTACGGAACCGGAGGCCGGTGCCGTACGGGCGGACTCGCCGCCCCGCGACCGCTCGTAGGCCGCGCGCACCGGCTCCCCGGACTCCGCGAGGAGGTGCCGGGCCAGCGTGTCGAAGGTGTTCACGTCGAAGAAGGCGGCGGGGGTCACCTGGGCGCCGAAGCGTTCCTCGATGCGCCGGGCGAAGGTGACGAAGGAGATCGAGTCGAAGCCGAAGGCGTCGAAGCCGGTGTGCGCGTCCAGCTCCTCGGGCTCGTACTTGAGGATGCCGCCCGCCAGGACGCGCAGCTCGTCGACGACGAACGCGGTGAGGCCGTCACCGGCACCGCCGCCGTCACCGCCCCCGTCACCGGGCGCCCCGGCCGCCACCTGCCGAGCGCTCCGCTGCCGCGGCTCCCGCCGCACCACCGGTGGCTCCGCCGGTACGCCGTCCTCGTCGCACGTGATCCCCGAGAACTCCGCGAGCACCGCACCGGTACGGTCCAGCAGCTGCACACCGCCCTCGAACGGCCGGTCGCCGGCGGACACGGCGCTGCCGGGCAGCAGGACGACGTGCGCCACTTCGCCGTCGCCCGCCGCGCCGAAGACCCGTACCTCC
Organism: Streptomyces sp. NPDC018019; assembly: GCF_044327805.1. NCBI lineage: Bacteria > Bacillati > Actinomycetota > Actinomycetes > Kitasatosporales > Streptomycetaceae > Streptomyces > Streptomyces sp. NPDC018019. The sequence continues at coordinate 20,629 of NZ_JBIRGD010000043.1, forward strand.
GCGATGCGGTGCGGCCGCGCCTCCTGCCAGTGCGGCAGGCCGCGGTGCTTCGCGTCGAGCTGGAGGCCCTGGGTGACGGCCGCCAGGACGTGCGGAGCGATGGTGACGTTGCGCCGCACGGTGTCGCGCCGCAGCTCCGGCACGGCGAGGTCGAGGACGAGCCGCCCGTCCCGCAGCCGGTACGCGCCCGCCACACCGGAGTGCAGCGCCGGGTGGTCGAGCCCGCCCTCGGCGAGCTCCGCCCGGACGTCCGCCGCGCTCAGCACGTGGACGGCGTCGGCGCGCAGGCCGGCGGGCGAAGTGCCGCTCTCCGGAAGTCGCGCGGGCGGTTCGGCCTCGTACGCCTCGAAGGCGGCGACCAGTGTCCGGGCACCCGTCGCGTCCTGGGCGAACACCGCGCCGGTGGCCGCCCCTTCGCCCGCGGGCTCGATGAACGTGGTGACCAGCCGCTCGGTGGTGGCCCACGGGACCGGCGCGGGCAGCCGCAGACCGCGCACCAGCGGGTCCGCCGCGAAGCCGGACACCTTGGCCGCGGCGAGCGCCGTGTCGATGACGAAGGCGGGGACGACCGACGGTTGCTTGTCGCGCCGGTAGCCCCAGTCCCCCAGGTCGTCGAGGTGGACGTCCAGGCCGTACCGCAGCCCGTCGAGGTCGGACTCGTTGCGGCCGAGGAACGGGTGGAGCTTGTCGCGCAGGGCGAGCGGGGCGAGCACCGACGGCGCGGCGTCCTCCTGCGGCACCCAGCACCGCACCCGCTCGAACGGGTAGGCCGGCAGCGGCACGCGTCGCAGCCGGCGCGTGCCGGTGAGCCGGCTCCAGTCGACGCTCCGGCCGCCGGTCCACGCCGTGGCCAGCTCCCGGGCGTCCGCGGCCCGCGGGTCGTCGGTCGCCAGCGCCGCGTCCAGGTCGCGGTCCCCGGCGAGACGGCGGTCCACGGCCTCCAGGGCGCCCTGCACGTCCCGGGCGAAGAAGGCCCAGCGGCGCGGCAGTTCGTTCTTGCCGACGCGCAGGGTGTGCGCGATCGACGGCAGAGCGGCCGGGTCGGCCTGCTCCAGGTACGTACGGAACCGGGCGAGGGCCGTGTCCAGCGCCGTGTCGGTCATCGCCGAGAAGACGAAGAGCTCGTCGCGGCCGTCGGTGGTGTCGTGGGGGCCAGCGGCGTCCGGATCGTACTCCTCGATGACGATGTGCGAGTTCATGCCGCCCGCGCCGATGGAGGTCAGGCCGGCGCGCCGCGGGTGGACGACGGTGCGCCCGCCGTCCTCGGTGACCGCCGGTTCCCACCGGCCGAGTTCGCGCTGGACGCGGAAGGGCGTCCCGGCGAAGTCGATGTCGGGGTTGAGTTCCGCGCTGTGCAGCGACGGGACGAGGGTCCGCTTGGCCAGCTGGAGGACCACCTTGGCGAAACCGATCATGCCGGCCGCGTGCAGCAGGTGCCCCATGTTGGACTTGACCGAGCCCAGGGCGCAGAACCCGGAGTCCTCCGTTTGCTTGCGGAAGGCGGTGGTCAGTGCCTTGACCTCGATCGGGTCGCCGAGCGAGGTGCCCGAGCCGTGCCCCTCGACGTAGCTGACGGTGCGGGCGTCGATCCCCGCGTCCGCGACCGCCTTCTCGACGGCGCGGGCCTGCGCGTGCGGGCTGGGCACGGTGAAGCCGTTGCGCGCGCCCGCGTTGGACAGCGCGGTGCCCTTGATGACGGCGTACACGTGGTCGCCGTCCCGCTCGGCGTCGGCGAGCGGTTTGAGGACGACGGCGCCGACGCCCTCGCCGAGGATCGTGCCGTCCGCGCCGAGCCCGAAGCTGCGGATCACGTCGGAGGTGGCCGTGGTGAAGTGCTCGTGCGAGGAGGTGACCAGGTTGTAGGGGTGCAGCAGCAGGTTGACGCCGCCCGCGACGGCCATCCGGCACTCGCCCGCGCGCAGCATCTGCACGGCTTGGTGCACGCACGTGGACGAACCGGAGCACATGGTGTCGAGGAAGATCGACGGGCCGGTGAAGCCGTAGAAGTACGACAGCATGTTGGGCAGCGTCCCGGTGTAGCTGCCGCTGGCCGGTGAGCCGCGCAGCAGGCTGTTCTGGAAGCCGTGCAGCCCGTAGTGGTTGCTCATGGCGCCGACGAGCACGCCGACGTCGCCGTCGTACTCGCGTTGCAGCGTCTCGCGGGAGTACCCGGCGTCCTCCAGGGCCTCGACGCCGGTCTGGAGGAAGAGGCGGACCTCCGGTGACATCAGTTCCGCGTCACGCTTGGAGATACGGAAGTAGCGCGGGTCGAACATGTCGATGTCGCGCAGGAAGGTACCGGTGCGGATGGCGCTCTTGCCGGGGACGCTGCGGTCGGGGCTGTAGATCGCGTCGTGGTCCCAGCGGTCGCGCGGGACCTCTTCGAAGGTGTGGCGTCCTGCTTCGAGGAGCGTCCACAGCTCGTCGAGGGTGTCGGCGCCGGGGTAGCGGCCCGAGATGCCGATGACGGCGATGTCGTGGCGGTCCCGGCGCGCGGGCGCGGGCCGCGGGGCGGCGTCGGCGCGGGCCGGTGCGGGGCGCGCGAACCGGGCGCGCGGGGCGGACGGCCCGGCCACCCGCGGGGTCTCCGCCGCCGTCTCCGGCTGCCCCGGTCCGTCCGCCGCGCCGAGGACGGTCAGGAGGGTGTCGCGGTGGGTCTCGGCGAAGTAGCCGGCGACGCCTTCGATGGTGAGGTACTCGAAGAAGACCGTCTTCGGCAGCGGCCCGAAGAGCGCTTCGAGGCGCGCGGTCATCTCCAGGATGCTGAGTGAGTCGATCCCGTACTCGACGAGGTTGACCGTCGGCTGCATCGTCGCGGGGTCGTGGTGCAGCACCTCGCCCAGATGCTGCGCGAGCAGACTGGTGGTGCGCTCCAGCAGTTCGTCGTCGGCGAGCGCCGGCGCGGTCCCGGCCGGGGCCGGTGCCGGGTCCGCGGCGGGCAGGCGGCGTTCGGGCGCCACGGTGGCGTCGGCGCCGAAGGCGACGACGACGTGGGCGGGGGCGTCGTCCAGGAGCCGCCCCAGGACACGCAGGCCGTCCTCGGTGGGCAGCGGCTCCCAACCGCGCTCCGCGCGCATCGCCGCGCGGGTCACGGCATCGGCCGTCATCCCGCCGTCGGCCCACAGCGGCCAGCTCACGGCGACGGTACGGCCGCTCCGCTCCCCGATGTCGGCGAGCGCCCGCCGGTGGTGCGCGAAGGCGTCCAGGAAGGCGTTGGCAGCCGCGTAGTCGGCCTGGCCCGCGTTGCCGTAGACCCCCGCCACGGACGAGAAGACGACGAAGAAGTCGAGCCCGAGGTCGCGGGTCGCGGCGTCGAGGTGCAGGACGCCGCGCACCTTGGGCGCGGTCACCCGGGGCACGTCGGCGGCGTCCTTGTGCAGCAGGTACGCGTCGTGCAGGACGCCCGCCGCGTGCACGACGCCGTCGAGCCGCCCGTGCTCGCGGGTGATGTCCCGGACGGCGCGCTCCACGTCGTCCTTGCGTGCGACATCGACGGGCAGGTAGTGCGCGGCGACACCGGCGTCGCGCAGCGCGGCGAGGGCCGCCTCGCCCGCGTCCGGGGCCGCCCGGCCGCTGAGTACGACGGTGACGCCGGGGCGGCGCGCGAAGTACCGCGCCAGGTGCTGCCCCAGGCCGCCGAGCCCGCCCGTCACCCAGTAGACGCCGCCCTCCTTCAGCGGCGGCACCTGCGGTCCGTCGCCGAGTGCGATGTCCACGGGCCGCCATTCCTGGCGGGTGCCGTCGGCGGCGCGCCGGATCTCACCGGCGCCGTGCGGACCGGCCCCCTCCTCGGCGAGGATGCGGGCGATCCGTTCGGGGGGCGCGCCGTCGAGTCCGGCGACGCGGACGAGATGTCCGCCCACCAGCGGGTTTTCCAGGGCGGCGGTCCTGAACAGGCCGGTGACCGCCGCGTGGAAGTGCCGGGGCACCCGGTCGTCGACGAGGACGACGAAGCGGTGGGGCCGGTCGGGCTTGTTGCCCAGCACCTCCCGCATGCGCTCGACGAGCAGGCCGAGTACGGCGTCGGTGCCGTCGGCAAGCCGGTCGGCGGTCACGGCGGGCAGCGCGGTCACCCGGCAGCCGGCCGCGCTCGCGACCGCGGTGGCGTGGTCGGCGGCCCGGCCCGCGAGGAAGCCGTGCACGGTGGCGGTGCCGGCGGCGTCCGCGGCGAGCGGCGCGTCCACCCAGCGGCAGGTGCCCGTGACGACGCGGGACGCGGTCCCGTCGGCGGCCGTACCACCGCTCTTCCCGGGCGCGCTGCCCGGTGCCGTGCGCTGGACCAGCCCCCGCAGACGGGCGCAGACGGCGCCCTCGGCGTCGCAGAGGTCGATGTCGAACGTGTCGGGGCCGCTGCCGTCCCCGCTGGGCCGTGCCCAGGCCCAAGTCTCCGGTGAGCAGGGGCGGAAGATGTCCACCCGGTCGAGCGTGAAGGGTATCGCCGGCCCGTCGGCCGGGCCGCCCGCGGTGTGCGCCATCAGGACCAGCGTGGCCTGGAGGGCGGCGTCCAGGACGCTGGGCGGCAGCACGTGGCCGGTGCCCTCGTCGGCGGACGACGGCTGTTCGATCCGGGCGAGCACCTGCTCGTCCCCGAGGCGCAGTTCGGCCATGCCGCGCATGCCGGGGCCGTACTCCAGCCCCTGGCCGCGCAGCGCGGCGTAGGCGTCCGCGGGCTCCTGCCGGGTGCCGCAGGCAGCGCGCAGCGCGTCGAGGTCGAGCGCCGCGGGCTCCTCGGGGGCGGCCGTCTCGGCGGTGCCCCAGCAGTGGATCACGGCCGACGGGTCGTGCGCCGAGGGGCCCGTGTAGACCGTGAGCGCGACGGTGGCGCCGTCGCGCTCGTCGTCGCCGTCCCCGGGGAAGAGGCCCACGTGGACCTCGGCCGGGGCGTCGTCCACGGTCAGCGGGCGCAGCCACGCGATGTCACGCAGGCGGACGGGCGTGCCCGGCCGGCCGGCCCGGCCCGTGGCCGCCGACACCGCCGCGCGGGCCATCTCCACGTACGCGGCGGCGGGCAGCACGCGGGCTCCGCGCACCTGGTGGGAGGCGAGGAAGGGTTCGTCGCCCGTGAAGGCGGAGGTGTAGCGCTGCTCGAAGAGGCTGGAGGTGTTGCGGTGCAGGAGCGGGTGCAGCGCCGCGTCCGTGCCGGTCAGGGCGGTCTGCCCGGGAGCGCCGGCGCGGAACCAGTGGCGCTCGCGGGCGAACGGGTAGCCCGGGAGCCGCACCCGCCGCGGCCCGCCGTCGCCCTCGGCGTCCTGGGCCGCCCAGGCGTCGGTGCCGCCTTCGACCCAGCGCGTCGCCGACTCCAGCAGCCCGGTGGCCGCGTCGGCCGGGGTACCGGCGCCGGTGTGCACGGCGGTGTCCGCGAGGGTGCCGTCCACGAAGGAGCCGAGGGCCGTGACCAGTTCGGCGCGGTCGCTGACGAGGAACGCGACGCGTGCGGCCATCGGCTCGCGGCCGGTCCGCAAGGTGTACGCGATGTCGGCGAGCCGCTGCACCGGCCGCAGCGGGGCGGTGGGACCGTCGCCGGCCTCCTGTTCCCGCAGGTGGTCCAGGAGCGCGCCGGCGACGGCCCGCAGCCGTTCGGGGGTCTTCGCGGAGAGCGGCACGAGATGCGGGCCCGCGGGCTCCGGGGCCCGCTCGCCGTCCGCCGCGGGCAGGTGCTCTTCGAGCACCACGTGGGCGTTGGTGCCGCCGAAGCCGAAGGAGCTGACGCCCGCGCGGCGCGGCGCGGGCCGGCCGTCCGGGCCGGGCGGCGGCGCGTCCCAGGGCCGGGTGTCCCGCACGATGTGGAACGGGCTGCCGTCCAGCTTGATCAGCTTGTTCCGCGTGCCGAAGCCGGCCGTCGCGGGGAGCGTCCGGCAGGCGAGGGCGCCGATCACCTTGACCATCCCGGCGACGCCGGCGGCGCCCTCCAGGTGCCCGATGTTGGTCTTGACCGAGCCGATGCCGCAGCTCTCCGGGCGCGGTTCGGTGCCGTACGCCGCGTGCAGGTTCCGGAACGCCCGCTTGAGCGCGATCACCTCGATCGGGTCGCCGACGGGGGTGCCGGGGCCGTGCGCCTCGATGTACGTCACCGAGTCCGGCGGGATGTCCGCGCCCTTGTAGAGCCCTTCGATCAGGTCCGCCTGCGCGGCCGGATTGGTGACCGTCAGGGAGCTGGTCCGCCCGCCGTGGTTGGTCGCGATGCCCTTGATGACGGCGTGCACCTGGTCGCCGTCGGCCAGGGCCCGCGCGAGCGGCTTCAGGACGAGGACCGCGCCGCCCTCACCGCGTACGTACCCGTCGGCGTCCTGGTCGAAGGCGCGGGAGCGGCCGGTGCGGGAGAGCATGCCCGCCTGGCTGAAGGCGACGAAGTGCTTGGGCGACCAGCACAGGTTGACGCCGCCGGCCAGCGCGAGGCCGCACTCGCCGTTGCGCAGCGCGCTGACGGCTTCGTAGACCGACACCAGCGAACTGGAGCACGCGGTGTCGTTGGTGATGCTGGGGCCCTGGAAGTCGAAGAAGTACGAGACCCGGTTGGCGATGACGGAATACGCGGTGCCAGTGGGGAAGTACACGTCGGTGGGCGCCTTTTCGCGCTCCATCATTTCCGCGTAGTCGGCGTGGCAGACGCCCATGAAGACACCGGTCCTGGTGCCAGCGAAGGCGCTCGCCCGGTATCCGGCGTCTTCGATCGCGTGCCAGGCGAGTTCCAGCGCGAACCGCTGCTGCGGGTCCATGCTCTCGGCTTCGCGCGGCGAGATGCTGAAGAACGACGCGTCGAAGCGGTCGGCGTGCTCGACGAAGCCGCCCCAGATGCTGTTCGTCCGCTCGGTGCCGCTGCGCGGTTCGCCGAAGTGGCTTTCCTTGGACCACCGTTCGGGCGGTACCTCGGTTATCAGCGAGCGGCCCGCGGCGAGGTGTCCGAACAGTTCCGCCAGCGTGTCGGAACCGGGAAAGCGGAGGGCGAGACCGATGACCGCGACGTCGTCCGGGCGCGGGGCCGGCGGCGCGCTCATCGAGTTTCTCCGGAGTTCAGCCGGGCCCGGCGGCGGTCCACGGTCGTACGCAACATCAGTCGGGCGTCGGAGGGTGTGCCCATGTGCCTTTCCCGGTCGAGGACGAATTGCTGGTGGAGGACGGCGGTGGAGAGCAGGTAGACGAACGCCTGGTCCTCTTTGGTGCTGATCCCCTCGTCGGAGGTGGTCATGACCTTGTTGACGAGTTTCCGCGCGAAGACCGGATCGACGCAGTCGAGCTTCTTCAGCTCCGCGTCGGAGAGCAGCAGCTCCAGGTAATCGGGGCGCTGCTTCTTGAATACGGCGCTGCCCGGCGCCCGGTAGGGCTGCTTGGGCCGGGTCAGGCTGGATTCGGGCAGTTCACCACGGAACGCCTTCTTGAGGATGGCCTTCTCCGTGAAGCCGTCGTCGAAGCGCAGGTTCACCGACGCCGCGGCGCGCACGACGGCGGGATCGAGGAACGGGCAGCGGTTCTCGACGCTGTGGGCCAGGCTCATGCGTTCCCCCTGCGTCGACAGGAGGTAGCCGGCGAGCAGCGTCTTGTATTCGAGCCACTGGGCCTTCTGCACCGGCGACAGCGCCGCGTAGCCGGGGGTGGCACGGAGCATGGTGAGCAGGTCCGCGAACGGTTCTTCGCGGTCCTTCAGGAGGCGTACGGCGAATTTGCCGTTCTGGTAGCGCAGTTCGTGCGAGAAGAGGCCCGGCAGGCTCTCGGTGGAGAACTGGCGGAACAGGCCCGCGAGGTGTTTGCGGTGCGCGGGACCGAAATGGTCGAGTTCCGGGTAGAGGCTCGCGAGTCCGCGCTGCTTGGCGTCCTCGTCCAGGTCGTTCCAGGAAGCCCGCAGCAGCGTCTCGCGGAAGAGCGAGTAGCCGAGGAACGCCTCGTCGGCCCCCTCGCCGCTGAGGACCGTCTTGATCCCCGCGTCGCGCACGTGGCGTGACAGCAGGTACATCGGGACGAAGGCGGTGCGGAAGGCCGGCACCTCGGCGTGGTGGACCGCCGACTCGAAGTTCTCGGCGATGTCCGCGCCGGTGACGGAGATGGCGGAGTGCCGGGTGCCGAGGTGCGCGGCCACCACGTGCTGGCTGTCCGACTCGTCGAACGACGCCTCCTCGAACTCGACGGAGAAGGTGCGCACCTGCTGGGACGAGAGGTCGGTGGCCAGCTTGGTGACGATGGAGGAGTCGAGGCCGCCGCTGAGGTAGACGCCGACCTCGACGTCGCTGCGCAGCCGCAGCTCGACACTGGTGCGCAGGGTCTCGCGCACGTGGGCGACCGCCTCCGCCTCCGTGCCGGTGAAGGCCGGTGCGTCCACCCGCAGTTCCTCGTACGTGCGCAGGCTGCGGCGGTCGCCCCGGACGGTCAGGACGGCGCCGGTCGGCAGCTGGCGGATGCCCCGGAAGGGGGTGCGGTCGGGCAACGGGGTCCACAGGGCGTAGACCGAGGCCAGTTCGCGCGGGTCGAGCGCGAAGCCGAAGCCCGGGAAGGCGCGGAACGCCTTCATCTCCGAGGCGAAGAGGAACGCGTCACCGTGGTCGGTGTAGAACAGCGGGCGCTTGCCGTACCGGTCGCGGGCGAGCACCAGGTCCCCGGAGACCGCGTCGCGGATCGCGAGGGCGAAGGCGCCGTTGAAGCGCGGCAGGCACGCCTCGCCCCACTGGATCCACGCCTGCAGGACGACCTCGGTGTCGGAGTCGGTACGGAACGGTCTGCCGAGCCGGCGCAGCTCCTCGCGCAGCTCGATGTGGTTGTACAGTTCACCGTTGAAACAGATCCAGTGGCGTTCGCCGGGGTCCGCCATGGGCTGCGCGCCGGTGGCCAGGCCGACGATCGACAGGCGCACCGCCCCCATCGTGACGCCGTCGTCGAGGTAGTACCCCGCCTCGTCGGGCCCCCGGTGCCGGATCTGCGACAGCATCGAGGTGATGACCCGCGGTGCCTCGTCGGCCGGGAGCGTGGGCGCGATGAATCCCGCTAGTCCGCACACGCCACGCCTCCTCGCCCGTCGCCCGCGTGGGCGTGCTTTTCGGCCAGCCCGGCGACGAACGCGTCGAGGTCCGCCAGCGAGACGAAGACGTTGGCGAGCAATTCGTCGTCGGTGATGCGCAGACCGAACTCGTCCTCGATGAAGGTCATGAGCTGGATGTAGCCGAACGAGTCGATGACGCCGGCCTTGAAGAGGTCGGTGCCGGCCGTCACCTCCCCGCCGAATTCGACGAGGAACCGCTCTTCGATGAACTGCTGGAGCTTCTGTGTTCGGTCCATGTCTCAGGTCCTGTTTCCGTGGGGAGCGGGCAGGGCGGTGGCGGTCCGGATCTTCTGCACCATGCGCAGCAGGGCGGTGCCGCCCACCTCTTCGCATTCCGTCGCGGGATCGACGGACAGGAGGTGGCGGACGCTGTCGGTCCAGCGCACCGGTTCGACCAGTTGCGCGCCCAGCGTGGGGACGATGGCGCCTTTTTCGTACGGCCGGCCGGTGACGTTGGCGATGACCGCGGGATCCGGGTCCGCGAAGGTGAATTTCCGCAGGAATTCCTCGAATTCCGCGCGGGCGGGGGCCATGTAACGGGAGTGGAAGGGCGCGCTGACCCGGAGCGCGGCGAAGCGGATCTTCCTGCGCTCCAGGGCCGTGTGGAGGGTGCGCAGCTCGGCGGCGGGACCGGCCACGACGATCTGCTCGTCGGTGTTGTGGCCCGCCACGTCGATGCCGTCGATGCCCTCCTGGGCGAGGATGTCGTGCAGCCGGGAAGCGGGGGTGTGCATGACCGCCGTCATTCCGCCGCCGGAAGCCGCGGCCATGAGTTCACCGCGTTTCCTGACGAGTTGCAGGCCCGTCTCGAAATCGAATGCGCCCGCCGCCAGAAGGGCGTTGTATTCGCCGAGGCTGTGCCCGAGATAGCAGTCGGCCTTCCGGTCCTCGCGCCGGGTGCGTTCGAAGGTGTGCAGCGCGTTGACGGTGTAGAGAGCGGGCTGGGTGTACTGCGTCAGGGAAAGCAGCCCTTCGGGGTCGTCGCGGCACAGTGCGACGAGGTCGTATCCCAGGAGGTCGCACGCGAACCGGGTGAGACCTGGATAGCGTCCGAAGACGTCCGCACCCATGCCGCGGAACTGCGCCCCCTGGCCGGGGAAGAGGATCGCTAAGCGCACGGCACCTCTCAGCGGGTCGCCGGCCGGCGGGCGGCCGGGGGTCCGGTATGCCGGGCCGGGGCACCGGGCCCGGGCCCTGCGGCACCGTCCGTGCCGCGGTGCGCCGGACGGTGGCCGGCGCGGCTGTCGTGGCCTTCTGTGTGCATGTCGTCCCTGTTCGCGAGGTGGTTACCGGTTCGGTGCGACGCACCCGCCCGGAACCGGTGACGGGGGTCGGCCGGCTCGGCGGACGGTCGGCGGCCATCGTGCGTCAGCCCCCTTGCGGCCCCCTTGTCCGGCGGCTGGCCGCCGCTTGCCGGTCACCCCGCCGCGGCTTGCCGCTTCCTTGTCGTTCCGCTTGCCGGTGGCTTGCCGATGGCTGGTTGCCGATCTTTGAACACTCCGCCACATATGCCATGATCACTTTCCGGATGGACCCGGTTACAGTCCGGCACGTCCCCCCCTGCACAGCCGCCGGCGTGAGAACGATTGGGACCGACATGTGCACACCCCACACCCCGCCCCCCACACCCCTGCCGCGCAGCCCCGGCACCACCGGGCCGGTACTGCGCGTCCTCGGCCCGATGTCGGCACGGCTCGGCGGGGAAGACCTCCCCCTCGGCCCGCCGCGACGGCGGGCCCTGCTGGCCCTGCTGCTCATCCGACTTGGCAGAGTCGTCCCCACCGAACTGCTCATCGAGGAGCTGTGGTGCGACGGACCCCCGCGGCACCCCGTCGCCACCTTGCAGAGCCATCTGTCCCACCTGCGCCGGGTGCTCGCTCCGGCGGCGGGGCAGGGCACCTCCTCCGTCCTGCGCTACCAGGCGCCCGGGTACGTCCTCCAGCTCGCCCCTGAGCAGGTCGACGCCTTCCGCTTCGAGCGCATGGTCGCCGACGGACGGCAGTTACTGGACCGGAGCGACCCGCGCGGCGCCCGCGACCGGCTCACCGAAGCGCTGGAGCTGTGGCGGGGCTCGCCGTACACGGAGTTCGGCTCCCAGCCGCCCCTCTCCGACGAGACCGCCCGTCTGGAACAGGTCCGGCTCACCGCGCTGGAAGCCTGCGCGGAGGCCCGGCTCGCGCTCGGCGCGGCCGAGGAGGTGGCGGCCGAACTGGGCCTGGAGGTACGCCGCCACCCGACCCGCGAACGGCTCGTCGGGCACCTGATGACGGCGCTGTCCCGCCTGGGACGGCAGGCCGAGGCGCTGGAGCTCTACGAGCGGACGCGCAGCCACCTGGTGGAGGAGTTCGGCGTGGACACCGCCGTCGAACTCCAGCGGGTGCACACCGCCATCCTCCGCCAGGAGCTGGACGACGGCGGCCCGGCGGACGGCTCCGCCCCCGCCGCTCCGGCCGCCCCGGCCCCACCCGCGCCCGGTCCGGCCGGGCCCGGCCCGGCCGTACGGACGCAGGAGGCCGCGGCAGCACCGGTCCGGGCCACGGGGGGCCACCGGCCGGCGTGCGGTCCGGGCACCGGAGCGCCGGACCGGGGCGCGGCGGTGACGGGACCGGTCAGGAGCGCGCGGGCAGCGGCGGCGCCACGCCGGGCGCACGGGGCCGGCCGGGCCGCACCGGTCCGGGCCGTGCCCGCGCCGGACGACTGCCCGGCCGCCGAGGAGAAGGCGGCCCCCTGGCCGTTCACCGGGCGCGACCAGGAGCTGCACCGGCTGGTCACCGCCTCGGCCGGCGCCGTCACCGGTGAGGGGCACGTGGCCTGCGTCCTGGGCGCCGCCGGGGTCGGCAAGACCCGGCTGCTGATGGAGCTCGCCCCCGCGCTGGAGGCCGGCGACGACGCGCTCGAAGTGGTCTGGAGCCACTGCTTCCCGGGCGAGGGCGTACCGCCGTACTGGCTGTGGACCCAGGTGCTGCGCCGCTTGTCGGCCACCCGGCCGGAGGCCTTCCGCAGCGCGACCGCGCCGTTCGGCGCCCTGCTCGCCCCCGTCATGCCGGAGCGGTCGGCGGGCCCCGACGGGCAGGGGCACGAGGACGACTGGGCGCAGGCGCGCTTCCTCACCCACGACGCGGTGTGCGAGGTGCTGCTCACGCTGGCCGCCGAACGCCCGCTGGTGCTGCTCCTGGAGGACCTGCACTGGGCCGACGCCGCCTCCCTCGACCTGCTGCGGCTGCTCGGCACCCGCCGCCAGGGACAGCAGATCAGCATCGTGCTGACCGCCCGGGAGTTCGAGGGCGACTCCGACGCCACGATCCGCCGGGCCCTGGCCGAGGTCCTCAGGAGCCCCCGTACGGAGTCGCTGCGGCTCGGCGGGCTGTCCCGCAGCGCCGTCGCCGCCCTGGTGGAGGCCCAGGCCGGGCGCGGGGTCGGCGCCGACGTCATCGAGGCGCTGCATGAGCGCAGCAAGGGCAACCCGTACTTCGTCATGCAGCTCCTCTCCCTCCTCGGTGACGTGCGACGCCTGCACGACGCGGGCGCCAGCGACGTCCTGCTGGCACAGATACCGACCGGTGTGCGCGAGGCGCTGCGCCAGCGGTTCGCCGGGCTGCCGGAACCGGCCCTGCGGGTGCTGCGGCTGTGCGCGGTCATCGGCACCGAGATCGACACGGACCTGCTGCACCGCACCGCCGCCGAGGACGAACCGGTCGCCCCGGCCCTGGAGACGGCGATCCGGGCGGGCCTGCTCGGCGAGGACCCGCACCACCCCGGGCGGCTGCACTTCGTGCACGCCCTGGTCCGCGAAACGCTCGTCGACGTCCTCGCCCGCAACGAACGCCACCGGCTGCACGCGCGGGTGGCCGGGGCGCTGTGCGAGCGCGGCGGCGGGCAGGTGGGGGACGACGAGTACGAGCGGCTGGCCCACCACACCTGGCACGCGCAGGACGCGCTGCCGGCCCGGCAGGCCCTCCCCCGGCTGCTGCGCGCCGCCGAGCAGGCCGAACAGCAGCTGGCGTACGAGAAGGTCGAGACCTGGCTGCGCCGGGCCGTCCACCTGGCCGGGCTGCTGCCGCGGGACGACACGTCGGCCCGCGCCCTGGAACAGCGCCTGTACGTCCAGCTCGGACAGCTGCTGGCCACCGTGCGCGGCTACGGGGACGCGGAGGCGGAGGCGGCGCTCAGCCGGGGCCGCGCCCTGGGGGCGGTCACCCACACGCCCGAGGACCCGTCGGTGCTGTGGGCGCTGTGCGCGGCGTACCTGGTCACCGGCCGCTACGACGAGTCCCGGCAGTTCTCCCGGCTGCTGCGGGACATCGGGGGCCGCACGCGCCACCCGGTGGCCCAATTGGGCGCGGCGTACGGCAAGGGCGTCGCGCTGCACGTGCGCGGCCGGCTGCCGGAGGCGCTCGCGGAGCTGGAGCGCGGCGTCGGACTGGCGGACCGGTTCGCCCGCGAAGGCCGCAACCTGGCCCGTACCTTCCAGCACGACCCGCGCGTCTCCTGCCGTTCCTACAACGCCTTCACCCACTGGATTCTGGGCGACCGCGACACCGCAACCGGGCGCCGCCGGCAGCTCCTGGCCATGACCGCGTACGAGAGCAGGCCCTCCGACCGGTCCTTCGCCCTGTACGTGGACGCGGTCCTGGCGGCCTGGGAAGGCGATGCCGACACCGCGCACGCCTCCGCCGCCGAGGGCGCGCGGGTGGCGGGGGAGCACGGGCTCCTGTACTGGAAGGCGATGCTGCGTTTCACCGAGGGCTGGGCCCTGACCCACCTGGACCGCGACGACGCGGGCCTCGCCCTGATGGACACCTCGCTCACCGAACTGCGCCCCTCCCGGACCCAGTTGCGCCTGCCCCTCCACCTCGGCCTGCTCGCCCAGGCCCAGCACCACGCGGGCCGCCGCGACGACGCCACCGCCACCCTTCGCAAGATGCTCGCCGTCATCGAGCACCGCCGGGAGCACGTGTACCTCCACCCCGCCCTCCCCGCCACCACGCTCCTGCACGACCTCCTGGGCCGCCACATCACGGACACCGCCCTCTCCGGCTGACCTCGCGGCCGTCGGCGGGCCGGTGTGACCCCGTGGTGGTGACCGGGCTTAGGAAAGCGTTAGCCCGCCCTCAGCTCGCCCTTGCCTGTCCTTTCGGCATCGCCGCACTGGCGGCCACGGCGGTACCGGCCGGTGCGGCGGTGTCCGGCCCGGGCGCGGACGCCCCACGCCGTACCGGCCGCCCGCCGCCACGTCCTCGTCGGGGAATTAATACGCTGATTCGATTCACCCTAAATAGAGTGAACGCCTTCCGTTTCGCACGACAAACCGTGCCGGCATCGGGTTGATTGGTCTCGGCGGCCCTCCAGCCGAGGCGGCGGGCACTCCATGTCCCCCGTCAGGCCGCCGGTCCCGATTTCTCAATTCCGAGGAGCAACATTCCATGTCGCGTGTCATGAAGACTGCCGCTGCCGCCGCGGGAACCTGCGCCATCCTCCTGGGCGGGGCGGGCCTCGCGGCTGCCGACTCCGGTGCCCAGGGCGCGGCGCTGAACTCGCCGGGCGTGGTGTCCGGCAACACCGTGCAGGTCCCGGTGCACGTGCCGGTCAACGTCTGCGGTAACAGCATCAACATTGTCGGCCTGCTCAACCCGACGTTCGGCAACACCTGCGTCAACGACTGACGTTGACTTTCTGATGCACCCCGCCCCGGGCGACTTTCCGGGGCGGGGTGCCGTGCGATTCGGGTGCGGAGCGGCTGGCCGCTCCGCACCTTTCGCCGTGCCGAAAGCGGTCGCCCCGGACCTGCCTCACGCCCCCGGCGGCGGCAGCAGCGTCGGGTTCTCCCCCGCGAGGATCTGCCGCGTGCGGTGCTGTATGTGCTCCCCGTATTCGGGATGCGTCAGCACGTAGAAGCGCTCCTCGCGTATCGCCTGGAGGACCTGTTCGCCCACCACCCGTGGCGCGACGCCGTATTCCTTGAACGCCCGCCGTGCCTCGTCCACGGACCAGCCGCTCGGAGTCGGGCCCACGTCGGGGAAGCGGGACGGGCGGTTGCGTCCGGAAAGGTAGATGCGGGTGTCGACCAGACCGGGGCACAGGACGGAAATCCGGGGTTTCCAGCCGCCCTCGACGAGTTCCAGGTGCACCGTCTCCGAAAGGGACACCACGGCCGTCTTCGTCGCGCCGTACAGCGAACCGCCCGTCAGCAGGCCCGCCATCGAAGCGGTGTTGACGATGTGCGCGTCCTCGTTCTGCTCGATCATGACGGGCAGGAAAACGCGGGTTCCGTGCACGACGCCCATCAGGTTCACGCCGAGGATCCACGCCCAGTCGTCGAGCGTGCTCTGCCAGCTCGGCCGGCTGCCGGTGTGCACGCCCGCGTTGTTGCACAGCACATGAACGGCGCCGTACTTCCGCAGGACGGACTCGGCGAGCGAGGAGACGTCGTCCGCCACCGACACGTCCGCGACCACGGCGTGCACCTCGGCGCCGTCGGCACGCAGTTCGGCCGTCGTCGAGCGGAGAGCCGCCTCCTCCACGTCGCTCAGCACCACCCGCATCCCCGCGCCGGCGAACGTCTCGGCCATTCCGCGCCCGATGCCGCCGGCGGCGCCGGTGATCACAGCGACCTTGTGCTCCAGATCGTGCATTTCCCCTCCGATCTCGGCAGGAGCGCGCCAGGCCCGGGGACGCTGCCGCGGCAGAACCGCTCCGTCCGCCTCAGTCGAGCGTACGGCGGACGCATTCGGTGACCACGCCCTGGAGGCCGCCGGTGCGGCGCAGCAGCTCCCGCTGGACGCGGGCGCCGTTGCCCGTCTTCAGCAGGGTGGCCAGCGCCTCCTGCGCGGGCAGCACGTCGCCACTGTCCTCCAGGGCGTCGCGTACGTGGTCGAACAGGGCCCGTACGACGGCTTCGGCCGGGGCGGGCCGCATCGTGGCGGGGTGGATGAGCTCGCCCTCCAGGCCCGAGCGGGCGGCCCGCCACGTCGCCAGGCGCAGCAGCGCCACCGCGTGCCGGGCGGGCGGCACCCCGTCGCGCCACTGGCGTACCGCCGTCTCCACCAGGCCGCGGATCAGGGTCGCCAGCAGCACCGTGGTGGACGGGTCCAGGCACACGTCGGCGACCCGTACCTCCACGGTGGGGTACGACTGGGCCAGGCGGGCGTCGAAGTAGACCATGCCCGCGTCCTTGAGCACACCGCTGGCCGTCATGTCGCGCACCTGCGCGTGGTACCGGTCGGCCGTCCCGAACACCTCGACCGGGCCGGCCGACGGCCACCGCCCCCAGACCCGGTTGCGGTAGCTGCTGTACTCGCTGTCCTCGCCCTGCCAGAACGGGGAGTTCGCGCTCATCGCGAGCAGGACGGACAGCCAGGGCCGCATCCGGTCCAGGACGGCCACGCCCTCCTCGTCCGAGTCGACCGCCACATGGATGTGGCAGCCGCACGTCAGCTGCTCCTGGGCGGTGAGGCCGAAGTGCTCCGCGAGCCACCGGTGGCGCTCACCGGTGCCGATGGACGGGCTCACCTCCAGCGGCGAGGTGGCCAGCGCCACGACCGAGGCGTCCAGTCCTGCGGCGTGGCGTGCCGCCTCCGCCCGCCACCGCCGGATCTCCTTGTCCAGGTCGCCCATGTCCGTCTGCGGCCGGGTGGCGAATTCCAGCTGCTGCCGGTGCAGCTCGCTCTCGAAGACCTCCTCGTTGCCCTGCGGGTCCCGCGAGGCCGCCGCGAGGACCGCCGACGACAGGGCGCGCGGCAGTCCCGTCCGGGCGTCCACCAGCAGCAGCTCCTCCTCCACACCCACACTGCGCACGTCATCCACCCTTTCTCGGCGTCCGGGCCTCCCGGAATGCCGCTCGCATACCCCCGCCCGGGCGGCTCACGCCCTGGCCCGTCCCTCAGGGCCGATCGCCGGGCTGCGGTCCGCGGCCGAAAGCCGCCCACCGACCTGGCCAAGTCGTCCGCGGTACGGCTGCCGGTGGGGTCGTCGGAACCAGAATGGACGCCAGGTGACCGTGTGACATCCCATCTAGGGGACGGCGCGCCATTTCCGGACATTCTCCGAATAGCGGCGTGCTGATGTTGTGATGGGTGTACTCGGGCTGCATGCGGGGTGGTGTGGGTCGAGGAGCTGTTATGTATTGCAATCGGTGTGGTGCTCAGGTCATTCAGGGGCCGGACGGCGGCTGGTCCTGCAACTGTGGAGCGTCCGGATGACGGAAGCCGAACCAAGGCCCGGCGGCGCGGGCACCGGGGATCCGGCCGGGGGACGGCCGGAGTACTTCACCACGGCCCCGTGTCCGCGCTGCCAGACCGCCAACGACGGGCTCAACGGCCGCTTCGCGTGCGACGCCTGCGGCCATGCGTATTCCTTCCACCTGCCGGCGTGACGGTCCGGGGGGGGACGCACGACCGCATAGCACACATCCTCGTTGGATACCCGCGAGGCGGGTAGAAGACTTTTGTGGAATATGTGGTGGTGTTGCTGCTCGCCTCGGTCCTGGCCGGCGGGCTGGTGGTGTTCGTCATAGAAGCCGGCCTCCGGCGCACGCGGTCCCTGACCGCCCGCGACGAGCAGGAGGCCGGCGAACCGCACCGCCGCTACGGGGAGGGACGGTGGTGACGTCTCCGATTCCGGGGACGCCTCCCCCGTCCGCCGCGCGCGGCGGGTCGGCCGCCCGCCGGATCACCGGACGGGCGGCGGACCGGCGTCAGGCCACCGGGGCCGGGTAGGTCGGGTACTCCACGCCGGAGACGTACTGGACGACCCGGATCACCTGGCAGGAGTAGCCGAACTCGTTGTCGTACCAGAGGTAGAGGATCGCGTTGTCGCCGTCGACCTTGGTGGCGCCGGCGTCGACGATCGAGGCGTGGCGCGAGCCGATGAAGTCGTTCGAGACCGCGTCGGGAGCGCTGGTGAAGTCGATCTGACGCCGCAGCGGCGAGGTCAGCGACACCTCACGGAGGTGTTCGAGGACCTCGTCGCGGCTGGTCTCGCGCGCGAGCTGGAGGTTGAGGATCGCGATCGAGACGTCCGGCACCGGGACGCGGATCGAGCTGCCGGTGATCTTCGCCTGGAGGTCGGGCAGCGCCTTGGCGACGGCGGACGCGGCACCGGTCTCGGTGATGACCATGTTGAGCGGCGCCGAGCGACCGCGGCGGTCGGCCTTGTGGTAGTTGTCCAGCAGGTTCTGGTCGTTGGTGAACGAGTGGACGGTCTCGACGTGGCCGCGCAGCACCCCGTACTCGTCGTCCATCGCCTTCAGCGGCGGGACGATGGCGTTGGTGGTGCAGGACGCGCAGGACAGGATCCGCTCGTCCGGCTTGATCGTGTCGTGGTTGACGCCGTGCACGATGTTGGGGACGTCGCCCTTGCCCGGCGCGGTCAGGACGACCTTGTCGACGCCGGGGCGCAGGTGCTTCGACAGGCCCTCGCGGTCGCGCCACTTCCCCGTGTTGTCGATGAGGATGGCGTCCTTGATGCCGTACGCCGTGTAGTCGACCTCGGTGGGGTCGTCGGCGTAGATCACCTTGATCTCGTTGCCGTTGGCGACGATGGTGCGGTTCGCCTCGTCGACGGTGATCGTGCCCTGGAACTGCCCGTGGATGGAGTCGCGCCGCAGCAGCGAGGCGCGCTTGACGAGGTCCTCGGCGGCCCGGCCCCGGCCTCCGCGGACGACGATGGCGCGCAGCCGCAGGCCGTTGCCGGAGCCGGCCTTCTCGATGAGCAGGCGGGCGACGAGCCGGCCGATCCGGCCGAAGCCGTAGAGGACGACGTCGCGTCCCTCACGGCGCTCGATCTTCTCGGCGCCCGTCGCGCCCGCGACGGCCTCGGCGGTGAACGCCTCCACCGACAGGCCGCGGTCGTCGGCCTGGTACGTCTCGGCGAGCCGGCCGATGTCGATCTGGGAGGGGCCGAGGTCGAGGTCGGTGAGGGCCCGCAGGAACGGGAACGTCTCGGTGACCGAGAGTTCCTCGCCGGCTATCTGGCGCGCGAATCGGTGCGTCTTCAGGATGCTGACCACCGACTTGTTCACCAGGGAGCGGCTGTGGAGCAGGACCGTGACGTCCCGTTCCCGGTGCAGCTTCCCGATGATCGGGATCATCGACTCCGCGATCTCCTCGCGGTTCTTCCAGTTTGTGAACGAGTCCTCGTTGACAGTCACAGATCCATCTTTCGAGCTAGGCGGTGCTCAGATGCTAACCCCACCGCTCTTTCGTTGCGCACGGGGTACCGGGAAGGGGCCGGCCCGCTCCGCATTTTTTCCTGTTCATGACAAGCAAGCCGGGACGGCGGCCCCTCCGCGCAGGCGGGCGCCGCTCGTGCGGACGCGCCGTGCCGGGCGGTCCGGCACGGCGCGTCCGCGCAGTTCAGGAGCGGTGGTACGGGTTGGGGACCTGGATGTCGGCGCCCAGTTCGCGGGCCGCGTTGCGGGCGAAGTACGGATCGCGCAGCAGCTCGCGGCCGATGAGAGCGGCGTCCGCCTGGCCGTCCACGATGATCTTCTCGGCCTGCTGGGCCTCGGCGATCAGGCCGACCGCGCCGACCGGCAGCCCGGTCTCCTTCTTGACCCGCTCGGCGAACGGCACCTGGTAGCCGGGGCCCGCGGTGATCTTCGCGTCCGGGGCGTTGCCGCCGGTGGAGGTGTCCAGCAGGTCCACGCCGTGCGCCTTCAGGTCCGCGGCGAAGCGCACGGTGTCGTCGGCGGTCCAGCCCTCGCGCGCGTCGTCCGCGTTCTCCGAGAGCCAGTCGGTCGCCGAGATGCGGAAGAACAGCGGCAGCTCCTCGGGCCACACGGCCCGTACGGCGTCCACGACCTCCAGCGCGAAGCGGGTGCGGTTCTCGTAGGAGCCGCCGTACTCGTCCGTGCGCCGGTTGGTGAACGGCGAGAGGAACTCGTTGATCAGGTAGCCGTGCGCACCATGGATCTCCGCCACCTGGAAGCCGGCCTCCAGCGCCCGCCGCGCGGTCGCGGCGAACTGCCCGACGATCTCCTTGATCTGCTCGGCCGACAGCTCCTCCGGCGCGGTGGACGCGTCGTCGAACGCCAGCGGGCTCGGGCCCACCGGCTGCCACCCGTGCCCCTGGCCCGGGGCGATCGGGGCACCGCGGTCCACCCACGAACGCTCGGTCGAGGCCTTGCGCCCCGCGTGGGCGATCTGGATGCCCGGGACGGACCCGTGCGCCTTCAGGAAGTCGGTGATACGCCGGAACGCGGCGGTCTGCGCGTCGTTCCACAGCCCCAGGTCGTACGGGCTGATGCGCCCTTCCGGGCTCACCGCCGTCGCCTCGGTGAGGATCAGCCCGGTACCGCCGGCGGCCCGCGAGGCCAGGTGCTGGAAGTGCCAGTCGTTGGGCACACCCTGTTCCGGCCCGTCCGGCGCCGCCGAGTACATGCACATGGGAGCCATCCATATGCGGTTGGGAATGGTCAGCGACCGGAGGGTGAGGGGCTCGAACAGTGCGCTCACGACGGACTCCCGCGTTCGGTGATGCTTCTCCTTGACGGTTCGTACGATAGCTCTCGTAGTACGGGGTCTGTCAAACTACGATGGTTCTCGTACATGGCGGGCGGGGGCATGGCACGAGAGGGCGCCTCGGCGAGGCCCTGCGCGCACGGAAACGGGGCCGGTCCCCGATGGATCCGGCCCCGCACGTCGTACCGCGACGGCAAGCAGCCGCCCGCCCCGCACCGCCCGGCCCGCGACGTACCCCCGTACCGCCGCGACCGGCGTTCCGGTCCCGGGGCGTCGCCCCGGACCTGCCGGCCCACGATAGGGCGCCCGGCTCCGCCCGTACGAACGATTTTTCCCGCCGCGGGACCGAGACACGTCGCGCACCGTCGCACAGAGAAGTCAACCCCTTGTGGTGTTTCGATCCGCAAAACCGGGAAACACCAGTCTCGAAGCGTTTTGATCTTATTTATGGGCGAGGTGAGCTGCCATGGGAATCATCGCGTGGGTTCTGATCGGGTTGCTGGCGGGTGCGATCGCGAAGGCGCTGATGCCCGGTAAGGACCCGGGCGGATGCCTCGTCACCATGCTGATCGGCATCGTCGGCGGACTGCTGGGCGGCTGGCTCGGCAAGGTGATCTTCGGTGTGGAGTCGATCAACGGGTTCTTCCACCTCTCGACGTGGATCGCGGCCATCGTCGGCTCGGTGATCGTCCTGGCGATCTACCGCATGACCCTCGGCCGCAACCAACAGCGCTGAACGCGGCGCCGCACCGGCGTCACGGCAATCGGCCGGCTCCCTGGCGACAGGGGGCCGGCCCTTTGCGTGGGAGCCCGGAAAAGGGCTCCGACCTGCGCGGACGGTGTGCCGAAGGGCCGTTGTCAGTGGTCGGGTGCAGACTGAGCCGTATCGGAGACAACGGCGTCCCGGAGGTGTTCGGACATGACATCCGGCAAGGCAGACGTGCTGCTCGCGGTGGGCACGCGCAAAGGGCTCTTCATCGGCCGGCGACGGCACGGCGACTGGGAGCTGAGCGGTCCGCACTTCGCCGCGCAAGCGGTGTATTCCATCGGTATCGACACCCGCCGTCCGACGCCCCGGCTGCTGGCCGGCGCGGACAGCGCGCACTGGGGCCCCTCGGTCTTCCACTCCGACGACCTCGGGGAGACCTGGCGGGAACCGCCCCGACCGGCCGTCAAGTACCCGCCCGATACGGGGACTTCACTGGAGCGGGTGTGGCAGCTCCACCCGGCCGGACCGGCCGCCCCCGACGTGGTGTACGCCGGGACGGAGCCCGGCGGGCTGTTCCGGTCGGCGGACGGCGGCGAGACGTTCGAGCTCGTACGTTCCCTCTGGGACCACCCGACCCGCGAGCAGTGGGTGCCCGGCGGTGGCGGCCTCGCGGTGCACACGGTGATCACGGACCCGCGGGACGCGGACGCGGTGACGGTCGCGGTGTCCGCCGCGGGCGTGTTCCGCACGACGGACGGCGGCGCGAGCTGGGCCCCGTCGAACAGCGGTGTGAAGGCCGTGTTCCTGCCGGACCCGGACCCGGAGTTCGGGCAGTGCGTCCACAAGATCGCGCAGGATCCGGTGAACCGCGACCGGCTCTACCTGCAGAACCACTGGGGCGTCTACCGCAGCGACGACGCGGGCGCGCGGTGGACGGACATCGGCGGCGGCCTGCCCTCCGACTTCGGGTTCGCGGCGGCCGCCCATCCGCGCCGGGCGGACGTCGCGTACGTCTTCCCCATCACCGCGGACATCGACCGGGTCCCGGCGGAGCACCGGTGCCGGGTGTACCGCACCGAGGACGCCGGCACGAGCTGGGAGGCGCTCGGCGACGGCCTGCCCCAGGAGGACCACTACGGCACGGTGCTCCGGGACGCGCTCTGCGTCGACGGCTCCGACCCGGCGGGGGTCTATTTCGGCAACCGCAACGGGGAGGTCTTCGCCAGCGCGGACGACGGCGACAGCTGGCGGCAGCTCGCCGCGCACCTGCCGGACGTGCTGTGTGTACGGGCAGCCGCCGTCGGGTGAATCGGGACGGGCGAAGCGGGGCCGGGAGCCCGGGAACGGCCCGGGAACGGCCCGGGGCGGCACGGAGCGGTTCGGAACGGCCCGGGGCGGCACGGAGTGGGCCGGGGCGGCACGGAGTGGGCCGGGGCTGCCCGGCGCGGACGACCGTACGAGCGGAGGTGAGCGGCCGGAACAGAGGGGGAACGCCGGGGTGGTGTCGGGCCATCGGTTGAAGAGGACCGCCTTGCGGCCAGTAGGGTGACGGCGTGGCTGCACGACCTCTTCATGAAATCGTCGAACCCGGCTGGGCCAAGGCACTTGAGCCGGTCGCCGGACAGATCGCCAAGATGGGCGAGTTCCTGCGGGCGGAGATCGCCGCGGGACGTACCTACCTCCCGGCGGGCAGCAATGTGCTGCGCGCCTTCCAACAGCCCTTCGACGACGTACGGGTGCTCATCGTCGGGCAGGACCCGTACCCGACACCCGGGCACGCGGTGGGGCTGAGCTTCTCCGTCGCGCCGGACGTACGCCCGCTGCCCGGGAGCCTGGAGAACATCTACCGCGAGCTGGCCTCCGACCTGGGGCTGCCGCGGCCGTCCAACGGTGACCTCACGCCGTGGACGCGGCAGGGTGTCCTGCTGCTCAACAGGGCGCTGACGACGGCGCCGCGCAAGCCCGCGGCGCACCGGGGCAAGGGCTGGGAGGAGGTCACGGAGCAGGCCATCAGGGCGCTGGTGGCGCGGGGCCGCCCGATGGTGTCGGTGCTGTGGGGCCGCGACGCCCGCAATCTGCGTCCGCTGCTCGGCGACCTGCCCGCGGTGGAGTCCTCGCACCCCTCCCCCATGTCGGCCGACCGGGGCTTCTTCGGCTCGCGCCCGTTCAGCCGGACCAACGACCTGCTGGTGCGGCAGGGCGCACAGCCGGTGGACTGGAGACTGCCCTGAGCCTGCGGGATAGTGTGCCCGCATGACGAACGCGAACATCCCTGCGGGCTGGTACGCCGACCCGCAGGGCACGCCCGACCGGCTGCGCTGGTGGGACGGCTCCCGGTGGACCGAGCACACGCACCCGGGGCAGCAGGCCCAGGCACCGGCCCAGCACCAGGGGCAGGCCGCCCGGCAGGCCGTACCGGCGCAGGCGGCCCAGCAGACGCCGCAGCAGGCACAGCAGGGCGGGCAGCCGTACGGACAGCAGGGGTACGGCCCCCAGCAGGGCGCCGGGCAGCCGGTGCCGCAGCAGTACGCGCCGCAGGCGGCCCAGCCGGTGGCGGTGGGTCAGCAGGCACCGGCCGGGCACCAGGCGCCCGCCGGTCAGCAGATGCCCGGCGGACAGCCGATGCCGGGCGCGCAGCCCGGGTACGGGCAGCCCGGCGACCCCGGCAAGGTGCAGTACCAGGTGCAGCAGCAGGCCGGTGTCGTCCCCACCGCGCAGGGCGGCGGGACGCTGTTCACCGAACCGGTCCTGGTGGTGAACCAGAAGGCCAAGCTGATCGAGGTGACGAACGAGTACAGCGTCTTCGACCAGCACGGCAACACCCTCGGCACAGTCGTCCAGGTCGGCCAGAGCACCGCGAAGAAGGTACTGCGGATCGTCTCCAGCCTCGACCAGTACATGACGCACCGGCTGGAGATCCGGGACGCCTACGGGCAGCCGCAGCTGGCGCTCACCCGCCCGGCGAAGTTCATCAAGTCGAAGGTGCTGGTGGAGCGGCCCGACGGGCAGCCGGTCGGCGAGATCGTGCAGCAGAACGCCATCGGAAAGATCAACTTCGCGATGATGGCGGGCGGGCAGCAGATCGGCGCCATCAAGGCGGAGAACTGGCGGGCCTGGAACTTCGCCATCGTCGACCACACCGACACCGAGGTCGCCCGGATCACCAAGACCTGGGAGGGCCTGGCCAAGACGATGTTCACCACCGCGGACAACTACGTCCTGCAGATCCACGTCCAACTGCCCGAGCCGCTGCGGAGCCTGGTCGTCGCCACGGCGCTGACCGTGGACACCGCCCTCAAGCAGGACGCGCGCGGATTTGGCTGAGCCGCGGGGCAGTGCGGCGGACCGGGCGCCCGGCCATGTCCTCGGCGTGGACTCGGGCGGTTCCGGCCTGCGGGTCGCCGTCGCCCGTGCGGACGAGAGGGACGCGCGGCCGCTCGCCTCGTACACCTCTCAGGAGCCCATCGGCACCGGCCCGAACGGTATGGACGCCCACCAGCTGCTCAAACAGCTGGTGCCCGCGGCCCAGGACCTGATGCGGGACACCGGTGCGCGGCAGCTGGACGCGGTGTGCGTCGGGGCGGCCGGCATGGCGTCGCTCGGCGGCGAACTGCGCGCCGAGCTGCCCGCGGCGCTGGCCGAGGCGTTCGGTGTACGGCGCCTCGCGCTGGCCGCCGACGCCGTGACCGCGTACGCGGGGGCGCTCGGCCAGGCGCCGGGCGCCGTCGTCGCCGCCGGTACCGGCGTCATAGCGATGGGCACCGACCTCTCCCCGGCGGGCGGCTGGCGCCGCGCCGACGGCTGGGGCCATCTGCTGGGCGACTGCGGCAGCGGCGCCTGGATCGGCCGGGCCGGGCTGGAGGCCGCGCTGCGCGCCCATGACGGGCGGGCCGGCGGTTCGGCCGCGCTGCTGGCCCGTACGGAAGCCGTGTTCGGTCCGGCGGCGGAGCTGCCCGGGATGCTGTACCCGCGCACCGACCGGCCCGCCGTGCTGGCGTCCTTCGCGCCCGAGGTCGCCGCCTGCGCCGGGCACGACGCCGTGGCGTCGGCGCTCCTGAGCGAGGCGGCGCGGCACCTCGCGGAGGCGGCAGCGGCGGTCTGTCCCCCTGCGGCGGGCAGCGCGGTGGCCTTCACCGGCGGCCTGCTGCACCTGGGGGAACCGCTGCTGGCACCGCTGCGCACAGCGTTCGGTGAGCTGCTGCCGCACGCCCGGCGCGTCGAGGCGGCGGGCGAGCCGCTGAACGGAGCGCTGCGCGTCGCCGCGGCCCTGGCCACCGACCGGCTGCGGCTCCCCACGGACGGAAAGCTGCTGCGGGTCACGCGGTAGGCGTGGACGGCCCGCCGGACCGGACGGTCCCGCCGTGTCCACGTGTCCAGTAGGTGGACAGGCTGCTCGCCCAGTGGAAAGAGTGCGGGCGGGGCGGCTGTGGCGGGTTCCGGCGGCCCGGGAAGCCGGGGCCCGTACGGCCCGCAAGCACGATCCAGGCGGTACGAGCAGTGGGCCCCGTAAGCCGTACCCGCCCCGTAAATCCCGAAGTCGCCACGGTTTGTCCCGATGACTCGATGCGTCTTCCTGGCGCGGACCGCGAAAGACCGCGCTGCACGGTTGGCGCCGGTGCGTTCGAGGGGCGCGGAAGGGACGGAATGCGCGGGGCGCGCGGACAGGCGTCCGGACGGCGCGGTGCGCCCCGTGCCGGGCCGCCCGCCGTGCCGCCGCATGTCCGCCGATCCGGCCTCTGACCTGCCCTTACGCCACGCGGGACAATTCGGGACGGATACCTCCCGACCGAGCCCTCCCGCCACGCGGGGGACCTCTGAGGCGTTAGCATGCGACGCCATGAGTTCCCCCACTGGGCCCGCACCCGGCTCGTCCCGCTTTGACGAAGTTTCTCCGAGCTCGGGCGCCGCTTCCGGCCTGCCTGTACGAATGCCGCGTCCCCGGCAGTCCGGTCGGCACCGCCGGCCGGAGCCCGTCGTCGCTCCCGAGGGCGCGCCCGCCCTGGTCCTCGCCGTACCCGGCGCCCCCTCCGCCGCCGCGCGCGGCCTGGCGGCCGAGGTGACCAGCATCGCGCGCGCCGAACTGCCCGGCCTGGACGCCCGGGTCGGCTACGTGGACGGCGGCGACGAGGAGTTCCCCGCACTGGAGGCCGTGCTCGCGCAGGCCGCCGCCGAGCACAAGGCCCGTACCGGCGACGGTTCGCAGCCCGAGCAGCAGGGGCCGCCCGCGGTGGTCGTCCCGCTGCTGGCCGGGCCGGACAGCGCGCTGCTCCGCCGGATACGCCAGGCGATCATGAACAGCGGTTCGGCCGCCGAGCTGACCGATGTGCTCGGCCCGCACCCGCTGCTCGCCGAGGCACTGCACGTCCGGCTCTCGGAGGCCGGGCTGGCCCGCGCCGACCGGGCGCGCCTGTTCACGGTCGCGACGGCCGCGGACGGCATCATCCTCGCCACCGTCGGCGGCGAGGAGGCCGTGCAGGCCGCCGGGATCACCGGCATGCTGCTGTCCGCGCGTCTGGCCGTGCCGGTGCTGGCCGCCGCGCTGGACGAGGAGGGCGCCATCGCCCGGACGGCCGACGAGCTGCGTTCCGCTGGCTCGCAGCAGCTGGCCCTGGCCCCGTACCTGATCGGTCCCGAGATCGCCGACGGCCTGGTGGGGGCGGCGGCAGCGGAAGTGGGCTGCTCGGCGGCGGAGCCGCTGGGCGCGTACGGCACGGTCGGCCGCCTGGTGCTGTCGAACTACGCGACGGCGCTGGGCATCAAGCTCCAGTCGGCGGGCCAGGGCACGCCGGTACGGTGACCACCGCGTAACGCAGGGCCGCTCCCCACACCGGGAAGCGGCCCTTCGGCTCACCGGGCCCGCGCCATCCGTACGCGCCGCCCCGCCCGCCTCAGACGAACACGACGCACGAAGCGGCCGGCACCTCGATCGCCCCG
This sequence comes from Streptomyces sp. NPDC018019, assembly GCF_044327805.1. Taxonomy (NCBI): domain Bacteria; kingdom Bacillati; phylum Actinomycetota; class Actinomycetes; order Kitasatosporales; family Streptomycetaceae; genus Streptomyces; species Streptomyces sp. NPDC018019. The sequence goes on from NZ_JBIRGD010000043.1 coordinate 47,756, forward strand.
CCGCGTTCCGGCATGCCGGTGCGGGTGTCGATGGCGAACCAGGTCACGTCCCCCGAGCGCTCGTTGGCGGCGTACAGATACCGGCCTCCGGGGTGCAGCGCCAGGTCGCGGGGCCAGTGGCCGCCGCACGGGACGGTGGTGACCAGGGTGATCCGCTCCCCCGACGGGTCGATGGCGAGGACCGAGATGCTGTCGTGCCCCCGGTTCGCCGCCCAGGCGAACCGCCCGTCGTGCGAGACGACCAGCTCGGAGGGGTAGTTGTCCACCGCGTCCCCGAGCATGTCCGGCGGCAGGATCGCCGTCTCGGTCAGCGGGGTGAGGGTGCCGGTGCCGGCGTCCCAGCGGCAGGGCGTGACCGTCGAGGCCAGCTCGTTGACGACGTACGCGTGGCCGCCGCGCGGATGGAAGGCCAGGTGCCGGGGCCCGCTGCCCGGCCGCAGCGGCACCTCGTGACGCACCGCGAGTTCCCCGCCCGCCGCGGCGAGTTCGCAGACGCGTACGGAATCGGTGCCCAGGTCGACGCTGAGCAGCCGGCGGCCGGCGGGTTCGGGCACCACCGCGTGCGCGTGCGGGCCCTCCTGGCGGTCGGGGTGCGGGCCGTCACCCTCGTGCCGGAGCACGGCGGCCGGTTCCGCGAGGCTGCCGTCGGCCCGTACGGGCAGCGCGCTGACGCTGCCGGAGCTGTAGTTGGCCGTCAGCAGGTGCCCGGCCCACAGGGCGAGGTGTGTGGGGTCGCTGCCGCGCACCGGTACGGGCCCGCCCAGCAGCTCCGGTCCGCGCTCCGTGAGCGTGAAGGCGGCAGCCGCGCCGTCGGACGTCTCGCTCACCGCGTACAGGTGGCGTCCGTCGGGCGCGGGGACGAGGTAGCTGGGATTGCCGACCGCGTCCGTCGTGTGCAGCGGGGTCAGGGCGCCCGACTCCGCGTCGACCGCCGCCGTGACGATTCCGCGCCCGCCCGCGGACGTGAACGATCCGATGTACGCCCGCCGCCCGCTGCCTGTCGTGTCCATCGGCTCCCCGCCTGCCCTTCGTCCGCCCTGCGCGCCGTATCGCGTGGTACGCGCCGACGCTAACAGCCTGCCGGGGGCCGTCAGGAGGACTCGTACGGCCTCAGACGTCGGCCAGCGGAGCGCGCGGGTGGCTGCGCAGGGGTGTGGCGAGGTCGGTCAGGGCCCGTTCCAGGCTGTGCAGGTGGGCGAGCGCCGGTTCCAGGGCGGGCGGGTGCGGGACGGCGGCCGTGGCGGCGGCCGTCGCCTCGCGGGCCCGTTGCGGTGTGGTGAGTGCTTCGACGGCGGCTTCCACACGCTGGCAGGCGGCGGTGAGGCGGGCGTCGTGGGACGCCTCGGGGTCGGCGGCGATGGACGTCAGCCCGCGGACCTCACGGGCGCAGTCGTCCAGCAGCGCCAGCACCCGCCGCGCCCGCTCCTTGCGCGCCCGCATCGGGGCCAGCGGGTGCACCAGCGGCGAGAGGGAGAGCCGTACCCGGCGCAGCAGCTGTTCCAGCTCGGCGACGCGCGGCGCGGGGTCGGCGGTCTCGTCGCCGGCGATGCGGGCGGCGGCCTCGGCGGTGCAGCGGTGGACACAGCGCAGGGCGCGCTGGATCCAGGCGTCCGTCGTGGCGTGGGTGGTGACGGGCAGCACCACGAGGACGGCCAGCACCGCGCTCAGCGCGCCGACGCCGGTCTCCGCGAGGCGCAGCGCGAGCAGTCCGGGGTCCAGGACGCCGAGCAGCCCGTACAGCAGGCCGACCAGCAGGGTCACGGCGAGCATGTTCCAGGTGTAGGAGACCGGTGAGGCGTAGAAGATCGAGAAGACGCAGACGGCGATCAGCGCGGCCGTGGGCACCACGGCACCGTGCAGCGGTACGGCGATCAGCAGGCCGGCGGGGATGCCGAGGAGCGTGCCGAGCATCCGGCGGAAGCCGCGGACCACGGTCTCGCCGCGCGAGGCGGTGTTGACGAAGATCCACCAGGTGGCGCCGACGGCCCAGTACCAGCGCTCGTGGGAGAGCAGCTGGCCCACCGCCAGGGCGAAGGCGCCGGCGGCGGTCGCCTGGAGCGCCTGGCGGGTCGTCGCGCGGGCGAGTCCCCGGCCGCCGGGGAGGGCCGGGAGGGCGGGCGGGGGCGTACGCCGCTCGTAGCACCACAGGCCGAAGCGGACGACCGAGCAGGCCAGCAGGGAGAGCGCGGTGGCCGCGTACAGCTCGGGCAGCTGCTCCGGGACCGTCCGCAGGAACTGCGCCTCGAAGAACGACATGAACGCGAAGATGCCGAGGGCGTTGCCGCGCGGCCCCCACCGGCGGGCGTAGACGCCGACGCCGACCATGGCGAGGAACGCCGCGTCCCGCACCAGGGGGAGGTCGTGCAGCAGCGCGGCGGCGGCGAGCACCGGGAAACCGGCCAGCGGCAGCAGGGCCGTGGAGACCAGCTGCCCGCGGACCGTCGTGTCCGCCACCGTGAAGAGGGCGAGCAGCGCGGCGAGTCCGCCCACCACGACGCCGACCAGCGAGTGCCCGACGAGGCCGCACACGGCCACCGCCGCGGCGACGCCCAGGACGGCCCGGGCGGCGCTGCGCAGCCGCAGCCGCCCCGGGTCCGGCGCCACGAACACCCTCTTCAACACGGTTTCCCACCCCTCTGCGGTTCGGCTCGGTCCATCGGCCGCGGATCCGGCCCTGCCGTGCAGCGCCGCTCTCCGCACCAAAAAGGCGCCGCGGAATCCGCAGCGCCATCGACAGCCCTATGACAACATCAACACTGCCGTTGGCTCAACAGACTCCCTGAACACTGAGCCATTGGCCCAGCCTGAGCGCGATCAGACGGGCCAGAAGGTGGCCAATGGCGCGGCCGGTGCCCGCATCTGGCGGAACCGGCGGATCCGCACGCGGCCGGTACCCCGGGCCCGAGGCCGCCCCGACGCCGCACGGAAGCAGCCGGTACGCCGCCCTGACACCGGACGGGAACACCCCACCCCGTCTCACCTTCGCGTCCACATTGCGGAACGGCCTCACCGCGTGCATCCCCCACGCATTACTCTCGACGGCATGTCCGCACCCGCACGCCTCCTCTGTCTCGCGCTCTTCGCGAACTCGGCCTGGTGCGTCGACGACGGGCTCTGTCCCCGCTGAAGCCCGCCCGCCGACGCCGTACGGCACGGCGTCGGCGCAGGTGATCCCGCCTCTCCTCCCCCGGTCGTTCCCGGGGTGAGGTGCGCCTGCGGCACCCCGGGCACCTCCGCGTGCCGTGCCTCCCCCTCTCCCCCCGCTCACCTTCACGGAGCCCGCTGTGACCACAGCACCCCCGGATCCGGTCGTCGATCCGATCGCCGGAGCTCCCCGTCCGGCCACCGCCCTGCTCGCCCCCTCCCCCACCTCCGTGCCGCGCCCGGCCGCTCCCCCGGCACCGCCGGTCCGCCGGGTGCCGCTCGCCGTCGGTCTGCTGCTCGCCGTGGCACTGACGGGCTTCGTCTTCGCCTCGTACGGCGCCGAACCCGGCGTCCTGCTGGTGCTCGGGCTCGGACTGGGTGTGGCGCTGTTCCACTCGCGGTTCGGGTTCACCTCGGCGTGGCGGCAGTTCATCGCCGTGGGCAACGGCTCCGGGCTGCGCGCCCACGCGCTCCTGCTCGGTACGACGGCGACGCTCTTCGCCCTGGTCATCGGGACCGGCAGCGGACTGTTCGGCTCGGTGCCCGCACCGTCCGGCGGGCCGCTGGGCGTGGCGCTGCTCCTCGGCTCGTACGTGTTCGCCGTCGGGATGCAGCTGGGCGGTGCCTGCGCCTCGGGCACGCTGTTCGCGGTGGGGTCGGGGCAGACCTCGATCGTGCTGACCCTGGGCGGTTTCATCGCCGGTTCGACGCTGGCCGCCTGGCAGTTCGACCTGTGGAAGGACCTGCCCGCGTACGAGCCCGTGGTGTTCGCCGACCACATCGGCTGGTTCGGGTCGTGGGCCGTCACCCTCCTGGCGCTGGCCGTCATCGTGGCCGTCACCCGGGCGGTCCAGGCGCGCCGCAACCCGCCGCCGACCGGCCCGGTGCCGTCGGCGGGGTCCACGGCCGCCCGGGTGCTGCGCGGGTCCTGGCCGCTCGCGGCCGGTGCGGCGATGCTGGCGGTGCTGGGCGGCGGCGTGCTCCTCGTCTCCGGCGGAGCGTGGGGGGTGACCAGCGCGTTCAGCCTGTGGGGCGCGAAGCTGGTGAGCGCGTTCGGCGGGCACCCGGAGACCTGGACGTACTGGCAGAAGCCCGCGAACGCACACGCGCTGTCCGGGCCGGTGCTGGCCGACAAGACCAGTCTCACCGACATCGGCATCATGATCGGCGCGGCGGTCGCCGCCGCACTGGGCGGCACCTGGGCACTGCACCGGGGCACCCCGTGGCGCACCGCGGTCGCGGCCGTCGTCGGCGGCGTCCTGATGGGCGTCGGCGCGCGACTGGCCGGCGGCTGCAACATCGGCGCCTACCTCGCCGGCATCGCCTCGGGCAGCCTGCACGGCTGGACCTGGGGCGCGACGGCCCTGCTCGGCACCTGGGCGGGCCTGAAGCTGCGGCCCGTCTTCCGGCTGGCCAACCCGAAGCCGGGGGACGGTGTCTGCTGAGCGCTGAGGGCGGGGCCCGTGCGCGGGTCCGGGCCGACGGTATCCGCCACCCCGCGCCCCGGCCAACGGTCCACTCCATCCCCTCGCCCCCGGGCCATTGGTACAGTCGCCGGACCCCGCCCCGCCCCCGAGGAGGCCGTTGGCCCATGGCCGTGGACACGCTCGATGCGAAGATCCTCCGGTTGCTGCTGGAGCAGCCGCGCACCAGCGTGCGGGAGTACGCCCGTATCCTCGGCGTCGCCCGGGGCACCGTGCAGGCGCGGCTGGACCGGCTGGAGCGGGACGGGGTGATCACGGCGTACGGGCCGCGCCTGTCGCCCGCCGCACTCGGCCATCCCGTACTGGCCTTCGTCCACATCGAGGTCACCCAGGGGCACCTGGTGGACGTGGCCGACGCGCTGGCCGAGGTGCCGGAGATCATCGAGGCGTTCTCGACGACCGGCGGCGGTGACCTGCTGACGCGGGTGGTCGCCCGCGACGCGGCGCACCTGGAGGACGTGATCCAGCGGCTGATCAGCATGCCCGGGGTGGTGCGCACGCGGACCGAAGTGGCCCTGCGCGAACGGGTGCCGCACCGGATGCTGCCGCTGGTCGAAGCCGTGGGCGGGACCGCGAAACCGCGCTGAGGAGCGACTTGGCATGCTGGGGGTCATGAGCATCTCCGCCAGCGCCTCCACCGCCCCGGCCGCGTCCGGCCCCGGCTCCCCCACCCCTGTGATCTTCGACCTGGACGGCACGCTCGTGGACAGCGAGCCGAACTACTTCGAGGCGACCCGCAACGTGCTCGCCCGGCACGGCGTGACCGGCTTCACCTGGGAGGACCACACCCGCTTCATCGGTATCGGCACCCGCGAGACGCTGGAGACGCTCAAGCGGGAGTACGCCATGGACGCGTCCCTCGACGAGCTGCTGGCCGGCAAGAACCGTGCCTACCTGGAACTGGCGCGGGCGCACACCGAGGTCTTCCCGGAGATGCGCACGTTCGTGGAGCTGCTGCACGAGGCCGGACATCCGCTGGCGGTGGCCTCCGGCTCCTCGCGGACCGCGATCGAGGCGGTGCTCGCCGCCACCGGCCTGGACGCGCAGCTGACCGTCCTCGTCTCGGCCGAGGAGGTCGGCCAAGGCAAGCCCGCGCCGGACGTCTTCCTGGAGGCGGCGCGCCGGCTGGGCGCGCCGCCCGAGGCGTGCGTGGTGCTGGAGGACGCGCCGCCCGGCGCCGAGGCGGCGCGCCGGGCGGGCATGCGGTGCGTCGCGGTCCCGTACGTACCGGAGACGGCGACGGACCCGGCCTTCGGCAGCGCCGGACTGTTCTTCCCGGGCGGCCAGAAGGAGTTCACGGCGGAGGCCGCGTACCGGTGGGTCAGGGCGGCAGGGGGCTACGGGAGCTAGCTAGTAGTGCTTCGTTAGCTCTGCCGATCGTGCCTGACCCAGAGCATGCTGGCAGGTATGAGGCTCGGGGAGGTGGAACGGCTCCGGGGCGAGTTGGCGGAGTTCGTTGCCGAGGTGTTCGGTTCGCTGCCGCGGC
>NZ_JBIRGD010000044.1:0-51800 GCF_044327805.1 Streptomyces sp. NPDC018019
ACTGCAGGGGGGACCCTGTGGGAGAGTAGGACGCCGCCGAACTAATTGTGAATGTGGGAAGCCCCGCACCGTATGGTGCGGGGCTTCCTGCATTTTACGGGTTGTGTGTAGCAACTGCAGTGGCCTCTATGTTGCAGCGCTGGGCATGGCTGTTTCCGATTTGGTGGGGCTGGGGGCGGACCCTTGCTCGGCTCCGAGTGCGGAACGACGCGACTGTGGCCGGCGGAAGACCCCGCGCCAAACGCACTAGTGCACTGGTGGTTGGTTCGGGCCTGGGCGGTGGGAAGAGCGGCGCCTGTTGTGTGTGCGATTTTCTGGTACTCAGCGGAGCATTCCAGGCTGCTTAAGCACTAGTGCGCTGCCGACCGGTTCTCGTTTCTCTTGCTGCTGCAACCTTGCCCGGTTGCCTGTTAACGCTGTATTTTCCGCGTTACGGGCACTCCAGTGCCCGCTTCAGCAGAACGGAACGGCTGAGGAGCCGGACAGGAGACACGATGAAGAAGTCTCGTCGGTACGGTGGCAGTGCGCTCGTCGCCGTAAGTATCAGCGTCATGACCGCCATCGGCGCCACTCCCGCTGTCGCGGGCAACCACGTTCCCAACAAGCCGCCGATGAAGATGAAGGTGAGCGGTCAGACGGCCGCGGGGCAGGGCGACAAGTCGCGGTGCGGTGGAGGGTGTGCTCAGATCGGGGCAGGCGAACGGAGCGACCAAACCTCGTCATCGGTAAGCGGCGGGGCAGTCGACAAGTACAAGTAGTTGAGCGTGGCGCTTCGGGGGCGGCGCGGCATGTGTTTTGTCGTCCCGGGGCGACCGTTGGCGAGAAGGGTATCCCGGTCGGCTTGGCCGTTCGGTCGGCCAGGTTGAACATGTTCTGTACGGAGACGATCGCAGCCACCCGCGTTGCCGTCTCGGTGTCCTCGACGGATACCTCGGACAGTCCGATGTGGCGGACCTTGCCCACTTCCTGCAATTCCTTCAGCACCCCGATCTGCTCCTCGACGGGCACCTTGAGATCGATGCGGTCCAGGCCGAGAAGCCTTGGTCGCGATGACCAGGCCGTCGGGGTAGGGGCGGAGGGCCTTGCGGATGAGGGGTTCCGCGACCGCCGGGCCGTAGGAGCCGGCCGTGTCGATGGAGTTGATGCCGAGTTCCACCGCCCGGCGCATTACCCGTACGGCCTCGCCAGGGTTCTTCGGGCCTCCCCAGACGCTTGGGCCGGTCAGTTGCATCGAGCCGAAGCCGAGGCGGGTGATCGGGAGGTCGTTTCCAACCTGATGGCTGCCCGCTGCCAGGCCGAGCGACTGGGTCGGGTTCACAATGATTCTCCGTTCACATCGAAGTTCTTTGGGCGCCCACGGTTGGGCGCGTCTGTGCCTTCGTGCGCGTGCGTGCTGCCACCAGGGGCGGCGGCCAGGGTCGGCTTCGTGGTGGGGCGGGCCGGTGCCGATGCCAGGCATCCTCGGGCCCGTAGGCGTCATCGATCCCACAGGCAACGGCGGCTCCGAGCGCGCGGCCCTTGTCGTCGACGGTTCCCAGCTGCTGGTCCGCGAACTGAACGCTGTTGCCGTAGACGCCGTCCTGCTCGAGGTGGTCGACGAGCCGGCGCCGTGACCGTTCGGCCTCGTCCCGATCGGTGTCGAGGACCACCTCCCAGTCGGGGCGCTGGACCTGGACCGGCGAGGGCATGGCGTCGCCGAAGGTCACGACCTGCCGGCCGTCGCCGGTGTCGGGGGCTCGGGCGGTGTGGCCGGGGGGCGCCCGGGCAGGGATCATGCACGGATGCTGTCGGCGATCTCGCTTCCGTCGGTGACGATCACCGTCCGTGCGTCCAGGTCGGCCAGGACCGTGCCGGCCTCGGGCGGGATGCTTTCCAGCTCGGCCTGGCCGACCATCCACCGCGCCTTCGTGAACAGGCTCCGCGAGTCGTCCTCGACCGCGTCGGGCCGGGCCCAGCCGGTGTGGTCGCCGTGAAGTGGGTGAAGGCGACCATGTCCAGTTCGGTCGGATCCACGCCGAGGGCCGCCAGGGACCCGGGGCCGCGCCCTGTACGACCTCGCCGACGGCGACGCCCTTCTGTCTGGCCGACGCAGCACGACGGCCAGGCCACGTCGTCCTCGACCCATGCTGCGGCACCAGCATGCTGTTGATCGAGGCAGCACTCGCTCAACCCAGCGCCCAGTTCTAGGACTTCGACCTCGCCAGGGCCGCGCCCACGTCGGCGCGGCCCTGCTGCGCCAGGCGTTTGCTCCCATGACGACTGCCGGGACGACGAGTGACGTCGAAAAGCCGTCGCTCGGTGATCGCCTGCCGTTCCATTCGCTCGTTGGCCTGGTTTCGCCGTTCAGAGGGCGTGGCCGGGTGGGGCGGGGGAAGGCAGCCGTGAATCGTTCGTCGATGGAAGGAAACGGCATGCCGAAGCGGCACTCCCGGCCCTTGTTCTTCGGGTTCATCGCAGCAACCGTCATGGCCGCCGGAGGGACGTTCGCCACGCCGGCGGTGGCTGTACCGAAGGTCAGTGTGCAAGTCAGTGGCTCATCCGTGACCATCACCACGCCCTATCGCGCGCGGGGCTGTTCCGGCGGGACCGCCGGGTACAAACTCAAGGCGCATCAGCAGCAAGGGAAAAGCAGCACCATGGAACGCCGCGGCAAGCGGTTGACCGCCACCTTCACCGGGCTGAAGCCGGGAGCGTACAAAGCTCAGGTGTGGTGCGATGGGGCCAAGCCGTCGGAACCGGGCGTCAGGGATTTCACCATCGGCGGGTGATGCCGGGCCGATTCCCTGATTCCGGTCCAGTAGAAGGTGCACTGGATGACGTCTTCCGACGTCGACAAGCGTAATTCCGTAGATCCATCCGGCCTCTGCGCCGACCCGGCAGCGTCGAGTAGCGCGGCACTCGGATCGCCGCCGCGCGGCTGCACGGCACCGGCGTAGTCACCAGTGACCCCGCACGGCGGCGAACTGGCCGCGGTTGAAGAGTAGAACGGCCATTCTGCTACGGCGAGAATGGGCGTTCTAAGAATGCTCGTTCTCGGGGTCTGCCTGGTATGCCGGGTGGGCTGACCGGTCGAACCGCGAAGCAGTCGAGGTAGGGGGGCGCTGTGCGACTGTGACGTTTGGAGTGGGCCGGTGCTGAGCTCGAACACGCCGGTCGGACGCTGGTCATCGATCTCATCGAGGACGCCTCGCGGCTGTACTCGGACTAGGAGTTCCCCGCGGCCTCCCGCCCCGGGAAAACGGTGGCGGCATCGGTGATGCACTTGCATCCCGACCATGCCGACCAGGTGGCAATCCGCAAAGCGCTCGCCGCCGGCGCGCCGGTGTACCGGCCCGGGCCGGTCGGACCGGATGACGACCGCAAATAAGCCTGCGAGACAGAGCTTTGCTTCTGTGAGCACGGCATCGCGGCCGAGGTGATACGGCCATGGGAGGAGCGCAGCGTCGGCCCGTTCCGTATCGGTGCGGGGCCTTCCGCCGACGAGTCGGGGGACCCGCAGCTCTGCTGGGTCGTCGAGTGTGACGGTCTGCGCGTCTTTCACGGCGGGGACACCATGTTCCACGGCCATTGGTGGTCGATCGCGCGCCGGTTCGGCCCGGTGGACATCGCCTTCGTTCCCATCAACGGCGCGGTGGTCGAACTTCCGCACCTCCAGCCGCCCAGCCCCTTCCATGCCGTCATGCTGCCGGAGGAAGCCGCGGTCGCGGCCCATATTTGGGGTGCCACGCTGCCCGCGAGGTACGCCCTAACTCCGCAGGACATCCTTGACGAACACCATGCCGTCGCTGTCCGCCAGATGGGCCGGGTCGAGCGGGGCGTATCCGAACCAGGGAGATACGCGGGGTGCGGGCCGCTTGTCGCCGAGCGCGGTGGCCAGCCGGGGGGCGTCGATGACGTAATGGTTCTCCGGCAGTGCGTACAGGAGTCCTTCCACGGTGTCCGCCGGCGGAGTGTCCACCCCGTGGTGCCGGATCGTGCCGAGGGCCGTGGCCACGAAGGCGTACTCCTCGCCGAGCCGGGCGTTCACCAGCGCACCGGCGCTCCACCACGCCAGCAGTTCCCCGCCCATCCGCATCGAGCTCTGTTCCCGCTGGAGGTGGGCGTTGTGGGCGTGGACGAGTGCCGGGCCGCGTTCGGCGATGGCGAGGAGGTTGTGGGCCATCATCTGGTCCCGGATGCTGATCAGCCGGGTCATGCGGGCCGGTGAGGTGTCGGCTATCCAGGAGTGGTAGCGCAACAGCCCGGTGGCGGTACGTCCGTACAGGCGGGCCCGGTCCCAGGCGTCCCGCGAGGTCGCCGTGATCAGGTGCGGCGTCTGCTCGTCGAGCAGCGCCACCAGATCGTCGGCGAGCAGCCGCAGCCGACCGGCCTCGGCCGACTGCCCCACGGACCGGGCCGGGGCCAGCATCGCGCCGGGTTGGGTCCACCGGTCGTCGGCGCCCAGCAGCCGGTCGAGCGTCTCCCGGGTGCAGGGGAGCAGGTCCGCGTCCACTTGGGCAGCCAGGTAGCTGTGGAGTGCGGTGAGGGACTGCCGGGGGCTCGCGGCGGCGGTCATCTCCAGCGGGCCGTCGAAACCGGCGAAGTGCAGTTGCTCGGACGCCGGCCGGTCGGCGTTGAAGTCCCTCATCCAGCGGACGAGTTCGCGATTGGCCGCGGAGGTGCCCCAGCCGTGACTGAATCCGCACTCCATGACCTCGTCGAGGGTGCCGGTACCCGTGGTCACGTAGTCGTCCACGACCAGGCCCATCATGCAGTCGCTCTCGATCGCGATCGTCCGGTAGCCCTCCTGCTCGACGAGCTGCCGGAAGAGTCCGTTGCGCAGGTCGAGCAGCATGTCCTCGCCGTGGGTGGGCTCGCCGAGGGCGAGCAGCTGTGGCCGGGTCGGGAGCAGCCCCATGACGGCGGCGGCTTCGACGGCATGGGCGATGTCCTTGATGTCGAATGGCATGCCTTCAACGGTATCGTTGAACCCTCGGTTGAGACTTTTACGCGATATCGGCAGGGCGATGGGACAAGACCTTCAAAACGGGGTGCGGCTCAGGCCGATCGACCTGGCGCGCGGGCACGGACTGTCCACGCAGGCCGTCAGGAACTACGAGGAGGCCGGCATCCTTCCGGCTGCCGCCCGCACACCTCACGGCTACCGCACCTACACTCCGCTGCACGCGCGGGCCCTTCGCGCGTTCCTCGCCCTGGTGCCCGGCCACGGCCATCAGACGGCTACGTCGATCATGCGGGCGGTGAACCAGGACGAGGCCGACGAGGCGTTCCGGCTCATCGACGAGAGTCACGCCCAACTCCTCGAAGACCGCCGCACCCTTCAGGTCGTGGAGAGCGCCATCCGCGACCTGGCGCTGACCCCGGCGCCCGAGGCTGAGCTGACTTCTGAGTCTGAGGTGGCGCCCGGACCCGATGCGGCGGCGACGGCCGGCGGCATGTTCATCGGACCGCTGGCGGGAAAGCTGGGAATTCGCCCCGCGACGCTGCGCAAATGGGAACACGCCGGACTGGTGCGTCCGCGCCGCGATCAGCTGACCGGATACCGCGTGTACGACGAGGCCGACGTACGGGACGCCCGTCTGGTCCACCAGCTCAGGCGGGGCGGCTACCTGCTGGAGCAGATCGCCCCGCTGATCGCCCAGGTACGGGCGGCGGGCGGGCTGGAGCCGTTGGAGGCCGCCCTGCGCGACTGGCACGGCCGTCTGTCCGCCCGCGGTCGCGCGATGCTGGCCGGGGCTGCCGAACTGGACGCCTACCTTCGCGAGCGCGAATAGGGGCAGCCTTCGGTTGCCTGTCGCGGAAGTATCTGAATCCTGGGTGGGGAGGAGGGCGACAGCGCGAGCTTCGTCGAAGGGGGCCGGGATGGTGACGCTGGTGCTGTTGGCGCTGGCAGGTGTGGCGGTGGCCGTGGTCGTCGCGGGGCTGGTACGTGCCGGGCGGCGTGAGGCGCGTGCCGAGCAGATTCGTCGGCAGGAGGAGGAGCGCCACCAGGCCCGCCGGTCGCCGGCGGCGGTGTGGAAGATGAACGGGGCTCAGTTCGAGGAGTACGTGGCCGGACTGTGCCGCCGGGACGGCTGTACCCAGGTGCAGCGGGTCGGCGGCGCCGGCGACCTCGGAGCGGACGTCATCGGTTTCCTGCCCGACGGCAGAAAGCTGGTCATCCAGTGCAAGCGGTACGTCAAACACCGCTCGGTCGGCAGCCGCGACCTGCAAACCTTCAACGGCACCGCCCGCGACGAACACGGCGCCGACGTCCCCGTCTTCGTCGCCTCCTGCGTGTTCACCCAACAGGCGCGCGCCTTCGCCGCCAGGCGTCACGTGGTGCTCATCGACGTCAACCTGCTCGGGTTCTGGCACGGCGGAACGCCGCTGTCCGCCTTCTTGGACCTCGACATCGGCCGGTCCGGGAATCACCGCAAGATCGCAGCCGACGACTGACACGGGGGAGGGGCTGGCCGGGGAGGCACGTCCGAGCGCCGTGCGTGGAGCGAGCTGACCTGGTGGAACGAGGTAGGGCCGGCGGGCGCACCTCCGCCGGACGTACGCGCTGTCCGTCGAGTTCCGATCACCGCGCAGTGCTGGTCCTGCGACCGGTGGCCAGGGCCAGGAGGGCGCGGACGGGCAGGTGGGCCTCGGCCGGGTGCCGGAAGGTTCCGTCCAGGGTCAGGCGGTAACGGGTACGTCGGCCGGTGCGTTCGCGGCGCAGGTAGCCGGCCTGTTCCAGGTCGGCGACGACCGTCTGCACGGCGCGTTCGGTGATGTGACAGGTGTCGGCGAGGGTCCGCAGCCGGGCGGTGGGGTCGCGGACGAGTGCCAGCAGTACGCGGGCGTGGCTGGTCAGAAAGGTCGAGTGCCGGTCTGGATGCGCCATGTCGGTCAGCTGCCTTCTCCGTTCGAAGGTTTCCAGGGCCAGGTCAGGCGGTCGGGGGATCCCGTGGCCGAGGCTCTGCCGGCTCCCGGTACGGCATGGCGCCGCACGAGCCCTGCCAGAGCACCCGGCGCGGGCGCGGGTCTCCTCGGCCGTGGTCGTCCGCGGCGGGCCGCGCCGGTGTGCGGAGGCCTGGTGAGGCTCCCGGGCAGGGGCGCAGTTGCAGGCCGACACCGGTGCGGGTCAGAGCGCGGTCGACCGTTTCGCTGGCGGCCGTCAGCTCCAGGTGCCCCTGCGCGGCGTGTACGGCGCTCCGTATGCCCAGGAGCGTGTACAGGCTGGCGTCGTCACACCAGGTGACTCCGGACAGGTCCAGCCGTAGCCGGCGTTGTCCGGTCTTCAGGTGGGTGACGGTGGCCTCGCACAGCAGGCGCACCGTGCGTACGTCGAGTTCGCCGACGAGCTGCAGTTCCGTGACACCGCCGGCGCCGGGGCGGGGTCGGACAGTCAGCCGGGGATCGGGAGGCTCCACCAGCGCAAGCCGCAGAAGGCGCGTCAGGGAGGGCTGTGGGTGGTGCACGGGCCCTCCAGAGCAGCCGCCGGATGGGCCGATGAGCCCCTTCGACGCCGACCAGACTTCCCGGCACACCCTGCGCCCGCGGGCGCATTGGTGTCACCGTAGCGGCTGATGGTCTGGTGCGGAAGCCGACTCGATCCGCTCGGGCGTCCGGAGCTTCTCGTCCCCGAGCTGCTCGCCGGTTCCCCAGCCACGTCCTGGCAAGAAGGAACTGCGTACGGGGACCGCTGCCCCGTCGGTTCGAAACCCCAGGAAGAAGGCGAACCCCAGCACAACCATTCCCACCGGGCTTTTTTGTGCCCCAAGTGCCCCAGCTGCTCAGGTCCGGGGCTGTCCGCGCCGGTGCGTATTCGGGGCCACCTGCGCGGGGTCCGTCTGGCACCGGGGTACGTGGTACGTCCCCCGCGATACGGCAACCGGCCACCGGCCAGAAGGTCCGAATGGGGGACCTCGGGACGCACCTTCAGGGCTGCTCCGTCTCCTGCACCCCAGAAATCAGGAGACGAAACGCAGCGACCGTTCGATCCGCGCCGTAGTCGGCATGGCGGCATTTGGTGGTGTACGGCGACCGGGCGCGCACCGATGGTGGGACGGCGCCTCAGAGCGCCTCGTCAGTAGCGCCGGCCAACCGAGAAAGGAAGACCGCCCATGGCTCCCGTCCCGGTGAATCCTGGCATCTACAGGATCGACGCCCACATCATCGGCCCCTCCGCCGTGCTGGAGGCCACTGAGTACGCCACCAAGCACGGTGCTCCCGTCATCACCGACCGCCAGCAGGCGTTCGACCCCGAGCAGGAGTGGATCGTCGAGCCCTTCGAGTCCATTCCCGGGTCGCCGTACGTGATCCGCCTCGCCCATCACGAGTCCGCGGGCCTCGTGATTCACGAGGACAAGCTCTACGTCAACGAGGTGCCGCGCTCCGAGTGGGCGAAGTTCACCTTCGAGAAGGTCATCGGCGGCATCAAGATCCTGTCGGACAAGGGCCTGGCCTGGCGTTCCAGCCACCGCGGCGCCCAGATCGTGCTGGTGCCGCCGAAGCCGGAATTCCAGGAGACGTGGACGCTGCACTACGTGAGCCCGATCAACACGATGTGAGCCCGGTCAACGCATAGGAACACGGGCCCATACGGGCGTCCGGGCACGGCTTCCCGGGCGCCCACCGCCTTTCCGAACGCCGAATCAGGCCCGTCGGCCGGCCGGTCACGGGCAGCTTGGAAAGAGGAGCACAGTTCCTTGGCGACTGCCCCCGGATGCTCAGTCGATACAGAACTCGTTGCCCTCGATGTCCAGCATCGGGATGCACGACTCGTTGACGCCATCGGCGTACAGCGTTTGCACGTGTACGGCGCCGAGCGGGACCAGTCGTGCGCATTCGGCTTCAAGTGCGGCGAGGCGTTCTTCACCCACGAGTCCGGTGCCGACCCGCACATCGAGATGCACCCGGTTCTTGGCGGCCTTCCCTTCGGGGACACGCTGGAAGTACAGTCGCGGGCCCACCCCTGAGGGATCTATGCAGGCGAACCATGAATCCCGCTGCTCAGGTGGCTGCGAACGCTTGAAGTCATCCCAGGTGGCAAACCCCTCTGGCGGCGGCGGTACGACGTACCCCAACACCTCGCACCAGAAACGAGCGAGACGCTCGGGTTCTGCGCAGTCGAAGGTGACTTGGAACTTCTTGATCGCTGACATCGATGCACCGTACCAAGGGGACTTGAGAGCTGCCGCCCATTTTCCCAGGGCCCGCCCGCAACTCCGTCGGGCCCTGGCCACCTTGGCCACCACTCGGTGGCGGCCCCACCGATGGCGGAGCGTACGCCGTGCCGTCGGGCCCGCTCCCGTGCGCCCCGTCCCATCGCCTGTCGAAGGCGTGCCACACGCCGGACGGGGATGTCGCCGTGTCACTGTGGCGTCGCCGACGTGCACCGGTGGTGTGCCGGTTGGGCGTGCCACGTCCGGCGAAAGGAGTGCGGGAAGTGGAGTCGGGAAAGGCTGGGCAGCCGGGTACCCCCGGTACGGACGACGACGTCTACCGGGAAGTCTTCGACCGGTTCCTCTCCGGGACGGATGAGAAGGCCACCACCCACCCGTACCTGCGCGGTGTGGTGGACCGACTGCCCGCCCGGCGGGTTCTCCTGGACGTCGGCGCCGGTGACGGCAGGACGACGCGGTATCTCGCCCCGTACTTCGGGCGCACTGTGTGCATCGAGCCGAGCGAGCCGATGCGGCGCGCGCTGGCACGGTCATGCCCGCAGGCAGAGGTGGTGGCCGAACCGGTCTTCGACGCCCAGGTGGACGCGCAGGCCGATCTGGCCCTGCTCTCCCACGTCCTGTACTACATTCCGCGTATCCAGTGGGCGGCGATGGTGGCGCGCATCATGGAGTGGGTGGCGCCGGAGGGTGTCCTGCTCGTGGTGCTGCAGGACCCCGACAGCGACTGCATGCGCATGGTGCATCACTTCACCGGCCGGCGATTCGACGTGCGCGAACTCGTCGGCGAACTGGCCGCCCTCCCGCCCGGCCTGATCGGCCGCACCGAGCTGGACGTCGTCCCCGCTTGTTATCGCGGGCGGGACCTGGAGGAGACCGTCGCGGTCGCCGACTTCCATCTCAGCATTCCCGACGCCCCTCCGCAGCCCCGCGAGGCTGTTGAGGCATATGTGCGGCGGCACTTCGGCGATGGGGACGGCGCGTACGTGTTCCACCACGACCAGCACGTGCTGCGTATCGGACGCCCGGCACGCCCGGCACCGTGAGCACCACTGCCGACCAGTCCCCGAGTACCGCAAGAGCCGGACGCCCCCGGCCGAAGAGTCGGCATGGAGCGCCCGGCTGCGCGTACGGTCAGGCCGACCCGGGCGTGCCGAGCATCGCGGACGCCCTCTGGAACGGGCTGAGGCCGGGTGCGGGCGTGGGTGTGGCGGCGGGGGCGGTGTGGCAGGTGAAGCCCAGGCGGGTCATGGCCCGCAGGACCTCGCCGGCGGTGAAGTCGCGGCGGTCCTGGCGGGTGATCACCTGGCCCACCTGCTTGAGGGGGTACTGACGGCGGCCGATGGTCACGGACTCGCCGGTGACCAGTTCGGGCTGGACGGCCTGCATCGATTGCATGACCCCGGCCTTGGTCAGGTCGAAGGGGAAGCGGGCGATGACACAGCGCATGAGGCCTCGCAGGGAGAAGGAGAAGGGAGGAGAGCGGCGGGGATGAGCCGGTTCAGCGGAGCACGGAGACCGGCACGCGGCCGTGTCCGTCGGCCGGGGGCGGAGCGAAGAGACCGTCGCCGGGGATGTCGCGGAGGCGGGCCTGGTCGGTGTACGCGGAGTCGTCGCGGACGGCGGTGAGCTCGGCCTGGGTGACCACACGGGTGCCCTGACCGTCGTCGTCGCAGATGAGCAGGCGTTTCGTGCGGGCACCGGCCATGACGGACAGGGCCACTTCGACGGTCATGTCGTCCCAGGCCTGCGGCCCGGCGGTGTCCACGGCGTCGAAGGCCACGCTGTCAAAAGCCACGGTGTTGTTGGCCGCGGCTTCCGCGGGGGCGGTTTCGGCGGGGGCCGCGGAACAGGGCCGTATCTGAATCACTGTCACAAAGTGCCTCCTGCAGGGATGGACCGGTGTCCTGTCGACGAACGTCCTTCAGGCCGCCTTGTCGAGGGTCGGCTGCTGCTGGGCGGCTCGGCGGGTCGCCTGCGCGGGGCGGCTGCGCCGGCCGCGCCGGGAGGGCCTGCTGCGCTGCGGGCGTTCGGCGGCCGGGGCGGTGATGGTGACGGGAACGCCGGAGGGGGCCTGGGCACCGGTGATGCGGTGCAGTTCGGCTTCCCCGGAGCGGACCCGGGTGGACTGCGCGGTGATGCCGGCGTCGGCCATCATGCGGTCCATCCCGCGGCGCTGGTTGGGCAGCACCAGGGTGACGACGCTGCCGGAGGCGCCGGCCCGGGCGGTGCGTCCGCCGCGGTGCAGGTAGTCCTTGTGGTCACCGGGCGGATCGACGTTGACGACGAGGTCGAGCTGGTCGACGTGGATGCCGCGGGCGGCGACGTTGGTGGCCACCAGGACCGTGACGTGCCCGCTCTTGAACTGGGCCAGGGTGCGGGTGCGCTGCGGCTGGGACTTGCCGCCGTGCAGGGCGGCGGCCCGGACGCCGCTGCTGAGCAGGTGCTTGGTGAGCTTGTCGACGGCGTGCTTGGTGTCCAGGAACATGATCGACCGGCCTTCGCGGGCGGCGATCTCGGTGGTGGTGGCGTGCTTGTCGGTGCCCTGGACGTGCAGCAGGTGGTGTTCCATCGTGGTGACCGCGCCTGCGGTGGGGTCGACGGAGTGGACCACCGGGTCGGTGAGGTAGCGCCGGACCAGGAGGTCGACGTTGCGGTCCAGGGTGGCGGAGAACAGCATCCGCTGGCCCTCCGGCCGTACCTGGTCGAGCAGGGCGGTGACCTGGGGCATGAAGCCCATGTCGGCCATCTGGTCGGCCTCGTCCAGGACGGTGATGCCGACCTGGTTCAACCGGCAGTCACCGCGCTCGATGAGGTCCTTGAGCCTCCCGGGCGTGGCGATGACGACTTCGGCGCCGCCGCGCAGCGCGCCGGCCTGGCGGCCGATCGACATGCCGCCGACGACGGTCGCCAGTCGCAGCCCGACGGACCGGGCGTACGGGGTGAGGGCGTCGGTGACCTGCTGTGCGAGTTCCCGGGTGGGGACCAGGACGAGCGCGAGCGGCTGGCGGGGCTCCGCGCGCTGTCCGGCGGTACGGGCCAGCAGCGCGAGGCCGAAGGCCAGCGTCTTGCCGGAACCGGTCCGCCCGCGGCCGAGTACGTCACGGCCGGCGAGGGTGTTCGGCAGGGTCGCGCCCTGGATGGGGAACGGTACGCGCATGCCCTGTGCGGTCAGCTCGGCGAGCAGTTGCCGGGGCATGTCGAGCTCGGCGAACGTCTCGGCGGCGGGCAGCGCCGGAGTGACCGTCTTCGGGGGAGCGAACTCGCCCTGCACCGTGGCGGGCCGGCGCTTGGGGCCGGCCGAGCGGTTCGACCCGCGGGAGCGGCCGGCGGCCGACGGGCGGGTGCCGCTGCCCCGGCCGGAGCCGTCGGCGGCGCGGGAGCGGGAAAAACGGTCGTTCGTGCGTGTGCGGTTCATACGGAACCTCCTTGATGCGGCGCGTACCAAGGAAATCCCGCAGCAGACGAGCGGCGCAGGGAATCGCGAGAACGAGCCGAAATGAAAAACAGAATGCAAAACAGGAATACGGGCGGGGCCGACGGAGAAACGAGAGGCCGGCCGCTGGAAGGTGCGGAGCGGCCCGGGTGGAGCGGCGGAACAGGTCCGCATCGGCTCCGCGTCAGCGACCCGTACGGTGCGGGGCCCGGAGCTGAGATGTGATGCCGGTCCGCGATGAGGCCGACCGGGCGACGGGGCCCGCTGATGGGGATCGGCGCAGGGCGACCGCTGAAAACGATGCGTCGCGGTGCTGCGTCGTGCCGGGACCGGGTCCCCCCTTGCGGGGCGAGGGGTTTCCGGTGACGAGCAGGGGCCCGCACCCCGAGGTGCGGGCCCCTGCTCGTACGGAGCGCCGATGTCAGGCGAGAACGATGTTCTCGGCCATCGGGCCCTTCTGGCCCTGTGCGATGTCGAAGCTCACCTTCTGGCCTTCGAGCAGCTCACGGAAGCCCTGGGCGGCGATGTTCGAGTAGTGGGCGAACACGTCGGCGCCGCCACCGTCCTGCTCGATGAAGCCGAAGCCCTTTTCCGCGTTGAACCACTTCACGGTGCCAGATGCCATGTCAATTCTCCTTCGGGGCAGTGTCCGGTATCCGCACTGTGCCGATACCGCGTCGCTGCGATGATTACCCCATTCGGAAAAAAGACCGAGAAAACGAGGTGCACTCACCGGCCGACCGGCCGACGGGGCACCTGGATTTTTGGGAACCACAACTGCAACTGAGATCGACAGTACCACGCCGGAACCGGAACTGAATAGCAAAAAAATCCATTCGGTGCGCCGCGGGAGGTGTTTTCATCGCGCCCTGCCCGCAATTCTCATTTCGCGGCCACAGGTATGGTTTCGGGTCCGGCCGGGGCCGGTTCCCGGGGCGGCGGGGCCAGGCGTCACCCGTCGCCCGAACGGCGGGGCTCGGCAGCCGAGCGCCGCAGCTCTTCGTTGATGCGCTGGGCCTCTTGCAACTGGTCTTCCAGGATGACGATGCGGCAGGCGGCCTCGACGGGGGTGCCCTGGTCGACGAGCTCGCGGGCACGGGCGGCGATCTTCAGCTGGTAGCGGGAGTAGCGGCGGTGCCCGCCCGGTGAGCGCAAGGGGGTGATGAGGCGGGCCTCGCCGATCGCGCGGAGGAAGCCCGGGGTGGTGCCGAGTATTTCGGCGGCCCGGCCCATCGTGTAGGCGGGGTAGTCGTCGTCATCGAGACGGCCGAGGGAGTTTTCTGCGGTCATGTACACCTCTGTCTGGGAACGCGTCGAGGGGCCCTGGCGCCGTACGGCACCAGGGCCCCGAGGATATGAACACCATCTGCCGGCTTACTGCGGTGCCGGGCTCTTCTGTCCGCGCCGCCCTGAGGGGGAGAGGGGCCTGCGCGAGGATCGCGGATGCGGGACCGTGTGACCACCTTCCGTTCCGGGGGTCTGCGGTACCCGGGCCGACCGGTTTCCAGCCCGGGCGATCCTGATGGTGTCTGCCTCCTTCTTTCTTCTCTCCTGCTGGTTGTTCCGATTGCACCTGCGGGTACTGCTTGCGGCCCCTGCCGGGCCGCCGGCCCGGCAGTCAGCGGAAGGACCCTTGGAAGTCCGGCCCCGCCGCTCCACTGCCGGGCCACGGTTGTGGACCTGCGCGCGGCAGCGCCTCTGCCGCGCCTTCTCGACTCTTGGCTACGAGCACGAGATTAGCCCCGGTGCACCCTTATGTCTACTCCCGGCAAGATAGATTTCCTCATTCGGGTGAAGCCGGGCTGCTGTCGTCCAGGCAACCGGAAAGGTCCCTCGGTGCAGACGGCACGGTGGCACGCCTCAGTGGAGGGCGGCGCAGCCGACGCGCTGGAGCACCGTGTGTCCGCTCTGGACGACCGGGACGTCGTTGAGGACCTCGCCGTACAGCTCGGTCCAGGAGTGGAAGGCGAACCGGGCGCCGATCGACGACCGCTGCCGGGCGATGACGGTCTCGGCCGGCAGCCCGATCGCCGAGAGGTAGACGGCCAGCCCGAACGATCTGGCCAGGCACAGCGCGTTGGGGGCGGCCAGCCGGATCACCAGTTGGCAGCGGGGCAGTTCGCGGCGCGCGACGCGGAGGGCCGTCGCCTCCGGCAGGGAGCGGTGGGCGCCCGGCGCCACCGGCAGATCGCGCAGCCGGGTCTGCGCCGCTCCCCAGCCGTGCCTGCTCAGGTCCCGCAGCGCCCGTGCCGTGTGCGCGGCGGCGGTCAGCCGGGCCGCAGGGGATGTGCGGGGCGCGGGTCCGGCGGCGCCATCGCCCCACAGCAGGAAGGCCCAGTCCGCGGTGGGCCGGGGCGCGGCCGTCCGGTGGGCCGTTCCCCGGTCCGTGGCCGCCGGGTCCGGCATCGCTGCGTCCGTCACGGCGCCGCGCCGTCCGGTTCGGCGAGCCGGCTCTCGGCGAGCTGGGCGGCGAGCGACCTGATGCCCTCGCGCAGTTCGCCGTCGGCGGCGTCGATGCGCTCGGCCAGCTGGCGTACGGCCTCGTCGTACGTGTCGCAGCGCAGGGCCGTCTCCAGCATGGCGGTCGCGGTGGGGTTCAGCTCGAAGTAGACGCCTTCGGTGGTGTCCAGGAGGACTCCCGTGCCGTCGGCGGGGTCGAAGACGGTCTGTTCTGCCAGGCGGATCAGCGGCATCTGGGTCTCCTGTCGACGGGGCCGGGAACCGGCGGCGTGTGTCCGGGCTTCACGGTCGGGGCGTGGGGGCGGGCCGGTGGTCCAGGCCGCGCAGGAACAGCTCGACCATGGCCGTGCACAGCAGGTTTTCGGCGTTGCGGCGCAGTGCGCGCGGGTCGGCCAGGACGGCGGCCAGGCGGTCCGGATCGACGATGCCCAGGGCGGTCAGCCGGGTATCGGGTCCGCCCAGCGTGTCCGCGATGCTGCCCGGGTGATGCAGGCACCACGTCTCGTCCGGCGAGCCGAGCCAGTCCCGCCCGTAGTGACGCCACACGAGGGATGGAATCCCCCGGCGGGCGGCGGCGAGGCGCAGCACGGGCTTGTCGATGGTGCGCCCGGCGTACGGGATGACCCGGTAGGCGTTCGGCAGCCGGGCCGCCAGCCGGCGCAGCTCCCGGCCGCCCCAGGGCTTGGCGCAGTGGATGCCGTACGGCCGCCAGACCGTGAGGGCGAGGGTGTGTTCCTGCGCGGCCGAGTCCAGTTCGTACCGCTCGGGACGGGCGTCGGGCAGGGGGACGAGGAAGTCGCTCGCGCGCTCCGTCTCGGCGTCCGCTTCGGGATCTTCGTACAGCGAGTACCCGGGGCGCAGGCTGCGGACGATCCGGCTCAGCTCCCAGCGCGAGCCGAGCAGGCCGCCCGCCATGGCCCACCGCTCGCGGTACGGCACGTCCGCGACGGCGATGTCGTACAGGCCGTAGCGCAGCGGGCCGAAGACGATGTCCCCGTCCAGGCCGGTGAGCACCGTACGCACCCCGTCTCCGGCGATCCGGCGGGCCGTCAGGTCGAGGCGGCGGAACCAGAC
This sequence comes from Streptomyces sp. NPDC018019, assembly GCF_044327805.1. NCBI lineage: Bacteria > Bacillati > Actinomycetota > Actinomycetes > Kitasatosporales > Streptomycetaceae > Streptomyces > Streptomyces sp. NPDC018019. The sequence continues at coordinate 16,123 of NZ_JBIRGD010000044.1, forward strand.
GTGGTTGAAGGGCAGCGGGAAGTCGCGCTCGGCGGGGAAGTAGGGCTCCGCTTCGCCGGGCGGGTCCACCGTCACCAGCGGGACCGACAGCGCGCGGCACACCTCGCGCGCCCGTGGCGACTCGTCGGCGAGCGGGTCGGGGCTGTGCATGTGGTAGGCGGTGACGTCGGCCCCGTGGTCGGCGAGCGCGGCGAGCACGGCGGCGGAGTCGACGCCTCCGGAGAGCAGGACGCCGACGCGGCCGCCGGACGCGTAGCGGCGGGTCTCCTCCCTCAGCAGTTCGTAGGCGACGTCGGCGTAGCGGCGCAGCGAGGTACGGCGCGGCAGCGGCAGCGCGTCGATCTCGTCGTAGGTCTCGGTGCGCGCGGACCGGCCGTCCGCGACGGCAAGCCGGCCGGGAAGCAGCCGGTCCAGGTCGGAGAAGACGAAGACGTCCTCACCGCGGCAGGCGCGCCACAGCGCCTCGCGGTCGAATTCCGGTGGGCCGTCGAGGAGGTCCCGTGGGTCGCCCGACCACCGGGTGCAGCCGTCCGAGGTACGGAAGAAGAGCTGGTCGGGGCTGCACACACCGCGGAAGAGGACGACGCGTCGGGGCGTGACGACGGCGCCGGCGAGTTCCGGGGGCAGCCGGCGGAGCGCGGTGCAGCGGCCCCGCTCCACGCCTTGGATCACCTGGGCCGCGAGGTCCGGTGTCAGCTCGCGCGGCGCCGGGCCCACGAGCGCGAGGACGGCACCCGGCACCGGCTGGGGGATACCCGGAGCGGGAGCGGCCGTACCGGCCGGTACCCACTGACGCACATGGCTGCCGGGCGGGCGGGGGCCGCGGCGGGCGTCGAAGGGTACGTACGCATGGTCCACGGCGGTCGTACCGGCGACGATCTGTCCGGAACAGCCGGGAAACTCCGTCGGGTGCTGGCCGGCCATCGTTCTCCCCGGGGGTGTCGTCCCATGACACGGGGCGGAGCCGGCCTGACTCCGCCCCGTGCCGAGTGGGTTCAGAGGAGGTTGCCGTGGCCGAACAGGTCGGGTGTGCCCCGTCGCAACTGTCCGGTCAGCTTCTCGACCCGTCCGATCCGGACGACCTTCGGAGGCGTGTAGGGCAGGCGCATCACTGTCACCTTCCTTCTGCTCATCGGGTCGATACCGCCGAGGGGCAAAGCGGCATATAGGATATTTTTCCCTCTGTTTCTAGCTTGCGGGGTGGAGCGTGCCACGTCAAAAGGAAGCGACCGGGTGAGCCCGGCCGACGGAAGGGAACGACCGGGAGAGCCCGGCCGATGCGGTGGCCGGCCACCGCGCGCCGGGGGCCCGGCGGTGACCGGCGCCGCCTGTCACACCGGTGACGCTGCCGGGTACGCGATCTGCGCCCACGGACTGACCAAGCGGTACCCCGGCGCCGAGGCGGTCCGCGGGGTCGATCTCCACGTACGCCCCGGGGAGACGTTCGCCTTCCTCGGCCCCAACGGCGCCGGCAAGACCACCACCATCGCCATGCTCTGCGCCCTGGCCCGCCCCACCGCGGGCCACGCGCGCGTGGCCGGAGCCGACATCCGGACCCAGCCGCAGCAGGTGCGCCGCGGCGTCGGCCTCCTGTTCCAGCACAGCGCCGTCGACCCCGACCTCAGCGCCGAGCGCAACCTCTACCTCCACGCCCGCCTCTACGGCCTCTCCCGTCCCCACGCCCGGGCCCGCGGCGCCGCCCTCCTGGAACTGACCGGGCTGACCGCACGCCGCCGGGACCGTGTACGCACCCTCTCCGGCGGGCTCCGCCGCCGTCTGGAGATCGCCCGCGCCCTGCTGCACGAGCCCGGCGTGCTCTTCCTCGACGAACCCACCGTCGGCCTCGACCCGCACGCCCGCGCCCAGATCTGGGACCACCTGGCGCGGCTCCGCGCCGACCGGCACACCACCGTGTTCGTCACCACCCACTACCTGGACGAGGCCGAACACTGCGACCGCATCGCCATCCTCGACCGGGGCCGGATCGTCGCCCACGGCACCCCGGCGGCCCTCAAGGCCGCCATCGGCGACGATCAGGTACGCGTACACACGGCCGACGACCCCGCGGCGGCGGCCGTCCTGCGGCAGGACCTCGCTCTGCACCCGGTCACCGGGGCGGGCGGCCTGACGCTCGCCGTGGAGGCGGGCGCGCAACAGGTCCCCCGGGTGTGCGCCGCCCTGGCCGACCGTGGCATCCCGGTACACGCCATCACTGTCACGGAACCCACCTTGGACGACGTCTTCTTCCGCCACACCGGCCGCCGCATCACCCCCGGGCCCGGCAACCCGACCCCCGGCCACGATGACGCGCCACCCGGTCACGGTGCGGGGAGGCGGTGGTGACGGCCCCCGCGGAACCCCCCGCGTCACCGGGGCGGCCGGCCACGGCAACGCCCGCCACCGACACTCCGAGCCCCCTCCTACGGGAACTGCGCGCCGTCCACGCCCTCGTCCTGCGCGACCTGCTGCACATGCTCGCCCAGCCCACGCAGACCGCTCTGATGCTGGTCCAGCCCCTGCTGTTCCTGCTGCTCCTCGGCGGGGGCCTGGCCGCCCTGGTGCCTGCGACGGCCGTCGGCGGCGACTACCGCGCCTATCTCTTCCCCGGGGTACTGGTGATGACCGTCCAGACGCCCGCGGTGACGGTCGGGATGCGACTGATCACCGACCGGGAGAGCGGCTACCTCCGGGAAACCCTGATGGCTCCCGTACGCCGTTCCACTCTCCTGTACGGAAGCTGCCTGGGCGGCACCACGGAGGCCACCGTCCAAGGCACGGTCCTCCTCGCCACCGCGGGCACCGTCGGGCTGCCCTACCACCCAGTACTCCTGCTCTCGCTGCTCGCCACCATGGCACTCACCTCGTTCGTCCTCACCGCCCTGGCGGCGGCACTGGCCCTCGGTATCCGCAGCGTGGAGTCCTTCCACATCCTCCTCAGCCTGGCCCTGATGCCGCTGCTCTTCCTTTCCGGCGCGTTCTTCCCGCTGACCGCCCTGCCCGGCTGGCTCACCCAACTGGCAACCGCCAACCCTCTGGCGTACGCCGTCGACCTCCTGCGCCGCGGCATCGCGCAGCACGTCCCCGGCCCGACGGCCGCCGGGGTGCACTGGGGCGACTGGCGTGTCCCGGCCGCACTCGAAATCGTGGTCCTGGCCCTGCTGGGCATGGGCGTACTGCTCTGGGCCGCCCACCGCTTCGGCCGGCGGGAGTGAGGCGCGCGCCGACGGAGACGCGGCCCTCGTCCTGGGCAGGGGGCAGGGGGCAGGGGGCAGGGGCGCAGGGGCAGGGCGGCGTCGCCTCCGTGCCGCCCCGTCTCCGCACGGTCAGAAGTGATCCACGTCCACGACCGCCCGGGCGAAGGCGGCAGGAGCTTCCCGCGGCAGGTTGTGGCCGATGCCGGCCAGGATGCGGTGTTCGTACGCGCCGGTGAAACGGTCGCGGTACGTGGAGCCGTTGCCCGGTGCGGTGAACGGGTCCCGCTCGGCGTCCAGGGTGATGGTCGGCACCGTGATGACCGGCCGGGCGGCGAGCTGCTCCTCGTAGCGGTCGTAACGGCGCTCGCCATCGGCGAGGCCCAGCCGCCAGCGGTAGTTGTGGATCACGATGTCGGCGTAGTCGGGATTCTCGAAGGCTTCGGCGGTACGGGCGAACGTGGCGTCGTCGAAGTCCCACGTCGGCGAGACGGTCCGCCAGACCAGCCGGCACAGTTCACGCCGCTTGGTCTCGTCCTCCATGGCGCGCCGGCCGCGCTCGGTGGCGAAGTAGTACGGGTACCACCAGGTGTGCTCGGCCTGCGGGGACAGCGGCTCCTGCTGCGCCTCGACGTCGGTGATCAGGTAGCCGCTCACGGAGACCAGCGCCTTGACGCGCTCCGGCCACAGGGCGGCGATGATGTCCGCCGTCCGGGTGCCCCAGTCGAAGCCGGCCAGTACGGCCCGGTGGATGCGGAGGGCGTCCATCAGGGCGACGATGTCCAGGGCGACCGCGGACTGCTGGGCGTTCCGGAACGTGGCGGAGGAGCGGAAGCGGGTCGTGCCGTGGCCCCGTAGATACGGGACGATCACGCGGTAGCCCCGCGACGCCAGCAGCGGGGCCACGTCGGCGAAGCTGTGGATGTCGTAGGGCCAGCCGTGCAGGCAGATGACCACGGGCCCGTGCGCGGGGCCCGCCTCCGCGTAACCGACGTCGAGCAGTCCCGCCGTGACGTGCCGGATCCGGTCGAAGGACGGGTGCGTGCCGGGGGTGACCTCGGGGAGGGTGGGGGCCCTTTCGCCTCGGCGAGGAGCGGCGAGCGCGGGGGAGATCTGCGGGCCGGTCAGCGATACGGCGGCCGCGCCGGCGCCCAGCGCCATGGCCGTGCCGAAGGTGCGCCTGTTGATCATGTGGGCCTCCGATTGCCGTGGCGTCGCGGGCGGAGCGTGCGCTGACTCTTGCAGGCGGCGCGTCACCGGTCAAGACGGTGACGTATGGCGAGGTGTAGGTGGGGTGCCACGTGAGCGGGTCCGCTGGGCGGTGTTTGTGCCCTCCTGTCAATCCCTCGCGTGTAAAGGCGTGTTCGGGCCCTGTCCAGGTCTGGGGGAAGGCGGGGTGGTCGGCGTGTGTGGTGCAGTGGCCGTCGCGGCGACGTGCCTGACAGCGCTTTCAGGCCATGTATGTGCACGGCACCCGTACTCCGGTGCCGTGGCTGTGTCGCCGGCCGAAAGCCCAACGCGTCAACCGCTTCTGACGTTGACGTATGCTCCGCGGGCCCTGCGGCCGCAAGTGCGGGCGCAAGGCGGCCGGACAGCGGGCGGGCGACGTGCGGACGCCGGAACGCGGCTCACCGACCTGGCCGAAGACGGCCCTGTACGAGGTGGTGGCGAGGTGCGTAACGTACCGGGCAAGTAGAACGAACGTTCTTTCTCTCCGAAAGGCACGCCCGTGCTCGATCACCATGCCCCGCCCCCTTCCAGCGGCCCCGCCGCACCCGCCCCGAGCCCGCCCGCCACCGCGCCGACGGCGACCGTCACCGCCCCCAACGGCCCGACGGACGGCGTCACCCGGACCGAACTCCAGCGGCACCCCTCACCGGCCAAGGGCTGGCTGACCGTACAGACCGTCGTGGAGATCCCCCGGAACAAGGAGTCCGGCCGCCACAGCCACCCCGGAGTCGAGGTCGGATACATCGTGCGCGGCGACGTACTGATGGAGTTCGACGACGGCCCCGCCCAGCGGCTGCACACGGGCGACCCGTTCTTCATCCCGTCGGGAGTCATCCACAACGCCCGCAACGTCGGCACGGTGACGACGATGATGCTGTCCACCTACGTCATCGACGAGACCAAGCCGCTGGTGACGACGTACTGAGGTACGTGCCCGGAGCGCGTATCCGAGGTGACGGGCCGACAGGCGCCGGCCGGCCATCCGTACGCTGGTGGTCATGACTTCGAGCGCCAGTGGGACGATCCATCCGCGTGAGCGGCTGCTGAACATCGCGGGAAAGCTGTTCTACGCGAACGGGATCCACACCGTGGGCGTCGAACAGCTTGTACGGGAAGCGGGCGTGACCCGGGCCACCTTCTACCGGCACTTCGCCGGCAAGGAGGGCCTGGTCATCGCGTACCTGCAGGAGCGGGACGCCCGGGTGAAGCGGGCGGTGGAGGCCATCCTCCAGGCACACCGGGGGCGCGACGCCCTGCTGGAGATCGTCGCCATGATCGCCGACAGTGTCCTGCGACCGGAGTTCCGCGGCTGCGGATTCCTCAACGCCGCTGCCGAGTTCTCCGACCCGCAGCATCCCGTACGCGTCTGCGTGGCCGAGCACCGCAGCTGGTTCCGCGGCGTCCTGCGCGATGCCGCGCGCGACGCCGGGCACCCCGACCCCGAACAGGCGGCGCGGGCGCTCATGGTGCTGCGCGACGGGGCGATGGCGGCCGCCTACCTCGACGATCAGCACGATGTCGCCCGCACCCTGCGCCAGGCGGCCGAGACCATCCTCGACTCCTGACGAGAACGGTTCGTAAGGCGCCTTGCCCGTGACGTGATGCCCTCTTACCCGCTTTCTTGACCGCATGAGGGCGGTACCACAAGGGACGGCAGATCCGTACCGTCCACCTCTACAAACCACCCCACCGATAACCACCCCACCGTTCGACTCACCCACTCAAGGCGGAGACATGACGAAGACATTCGGCAGATACGCGGCGGTTGTGGGCGGAGCCCTGGCGAGCGGGCTGCTCGTTCTCGGAGCCGCAGGATCGCCCGCCGGCGCGGCCGAACTCCCCGGCGTGACCTTCTACACCGGGACGAACGCCACCGGGACCGCGATCAAGGCCGACCTCACCAAGGTCGGGGAGTGCCAGGAACTGACCGCCCCCGTCCGGTCCTTCCGCTCGATTTCCGAGCGGAGTGTGGAGGTCTACTACAACGCCGGCTGCCGCCCGGGCGCCCCCGGCACGGACGGCGACCTGGTCTTCGTGGTGGGCACGCTGAACACCGGCGACTTCTCCTATCCGGGCCTGAGTTACCGGGTACGCGGGGAAGCGAGCTGACCCGCTCGTGACCCGCCGGCCGCGGTGCGCCGAGCCGCGCGGCTCGTACCGGCGCTGATCGTCAATGACGCAGCCGGGCGGTCGCGGCCAGCAGCGGGATGAGCACGGCGGCAGCGGCGGCGCCGGGTGTGGTGTCGGTGGCCAGGACCAATCGGACCGTGCGCATGGCCAGGGTGAGGACCTCGCTGCCGCGCCGGCGCATGCCCGCCTCGAACCGGCTCACGGCTTGTGTTGACGTGATGCCGCCGGCGGTGACGTCGCCCAGGTGCCGAAGCAGGGCGGCCGCATCGCGGATTGCCGCGCCGGCCCCCATTCCGGCCGTCGGGGGAGTGGCGTGGACGGCATCGCCGAGCGCGGTGATCCGGCCCGCGGGCCACGGCGCGAGATCGGTGGCCCGGGTCGAGGCGGCATTGAACCGGTACGCGGCCAGGCTGTGCGGGGCGGCGCGGGCGATGACCTCCAGTGTGTGCTCGGCCCAGCCCCGCTCGCGGAACCGTCTCACCAGCGCGGCCTGCAACGCCCCGCCGCGCAGGTCGCGCAGGGAGTCGGTCGCGGCGGTTTCGGGGAACATGGCGCCCCAGATGTAGGTGGGGCCGGTGGTGACGGACATCCGCAATTCGGGGGCGTCGAGCGCGGCGTTGCCGACCGGGTCGAGGAAGCCGATGTACAGGGCCGCCCCTCGTGGGCCGATCGCCAGCCCGGACCGTGCTCCGAGCCGTTGCCGTTCGCTGGGGCTCAGGTCGGAGCGGAGGGTGCGGCCGGAGAATCCGATGATGCCGGCGGGCCTGTTCGTAGGGCGTCCCGCCAGGTGTTGGGCAACCAGGGAGTGGGTACCGTCCGCGCCCACCACCAGATCCGCCGAGACGGCTGCGGCGTCGGTGAACAGCACTCGGGGCTGCCCGTCGGCGCCCTGGCCGACGCCGGACACGGTCCGGCCCAGGTGCAGGTTGCTGCCGACCGCCTCGGCCAGCAGCGTGCGCAGGGTGATCCGGTCGATGTCGACGCCGGCAGCGCCGCTGAGATCAGGCCCGCGGCCGAGCAGCCGGCCGCGGCGGTCCCAGAACGCGTCGCGGTCGCGCAGCCGCAGCGCCGAGGCCGACGCCAGCAGCCGCCGCATGATCTGTGGCGCCACCAACTCCCGCAGCGCCGACTGGGCCCGCTCGTCCAGGGTGATGTGGTAACCACCCGTCGCCGCCACGTCGGTGTCGCGGTCGAACACCGCCACTTCGTATCCCCGTTGGCGCAATCCCGCCCCCAGCGCAAGCCCACCGATTCCGCCACCGACCACGACAACACGCATATCGAACCGTCCTCTTCCGCCACTGCTTGCCCGTACTTCTGCCATTGCCTTCCTGTACGGGGCTCACAGTGACACCAGTAGTGGACACCGAGTGGCCACGACCGGTCATGATGGGCCGATGGCGAGCACTTCACGACGGGCACTGCGGCTTCTGTCCCTGTTCGGATCGCGCCCACTGTGGCCGCTGCGCGAGCTCGCCACCAGGCTCGACGTCAGCGAGCGCACCGTACGCCGGGACATCGAGACGCTGCGCCGGCTCGGCTACCCGATCACCACCGTTCACGGCCCCGATGGCGGGTACCGGCTCGGCGCAGGACACCCCCTCCCGCCACTTGTGTTCGACCACGATCAGGCCCTCGCGGTCGCGGTGGCCCTCCAGACCGCGCCCAGCACGGTGTTCGGCCTGGGAGACGACGCGGTGCGGACGCTGAGCACCCTGGAACAGGCTCTGCCGGCGGCGTTGCGGGCCTCCATGAAGTCCCTGCGTCTGACCAGGCTGCAGAACTACTGGGAGTTCCTGGCGCCGCCCATCGACCCGACCGTGCTCACCGCCGTGGGAGCCGCGGTACGCCACCGCCACGTCCTTGTCACCGAAATGCTCCGCGCCGATGGCTCACGTCCCGAACCCGGCGACGGCGACTTCCTGCCCGCCCGCCGCATCGAGCCCCACCATCTGGTCGTCTGGGCCGGCCGGTGGTACGTGGTCGCCTACGACCTCGAAGACGACCAGTGGCGAGTACACCGTGTCGACCGGCTCCGCCCCCGCCCCACGACACATCCCTTCGGCGCACGCGAACTCCCGCACGGCGACCTCGCCCGCTTCGTCATGAGCAGTCACGACCGCGGCGACACCCTCGCCGCCTGGCCGTGCACCGGCACCGCGCTCCTCGGCCTGCCGGCCGACGTCGTCGCCCGCTGGGCACCAGGCGGCTCGGTCGTCGAACACCTCGACACCGAGCACTGCCGGCTCACCCTCGGCGCCTGGTCCTGGGCCGGCGTCGCCGGAATCCTCGCCACGTTCGACACCGGACTCACCGACCTCCACCCGCCCGAACTCGCACAGGCGTGCCGGCGCATTGCCGACCGACTGGCGATCAGCGCGGACGCCGAAAGAGAACCGTAACCCTCTCTCATCAAGCGGCTGTTCGGGCTCCGTTCCCCGCCCCACGCTTCCCCTTCCCCGTTTCACACTCCCCTCCGTGTGGCTATACGGTCAGAGATCGAAGACCCGCCGGGCGTTGCCGGACAGGAACAGCTCGGCGGTCTCCTCGTCCAAGCCCAGCTCGTCGAGGTGTTCCAGTGCCTGACCAGGGCTGATCATGGGGTAGTTGGTGCCGAACAACACCTTTCTGCGGCCTCGGCCGCGCAGGTAGTCGACCAGCTCGCGCGGGTAGCGGCGAGCGGTGTAGGCGCTGGTGTCGATGTACACGCCTTCGTGCTTGTCGGCCACCGCGATCATTTCCGTGGTCCACGGGTAGCCGATGTGCCCGCACACGATGGTCAGCTCGGGAAAGTCGAGCGCGACCTGGTCGATGTAAGGGATGGGGCGGCCGGTCTCGGACGGGCGCAGTGGGCCGGTGTGCCCGACCTGGGTGCAGAACGGGATGCCGAGTTCGACGCAGGCGGCGTAGAGCGGGTAGTACAGCCGGTCGGTGGGCGGGAGCTGCCACAGCCAGGGCACGACCCGCAGGGCCACGAAGCCGAGTTCCTCCACGGCACGGCGCAGTTCCCGTACGGCCTGCACGGGCCGGGTGAGGTCGGCGCCGGCCACTCCGCGCAGCCGGCCGTCGGACTGGGCGACGAACTCCGCCACCTCATCGTTGCTGATCAGTGCCCCCTGGGGCCCGTACCAGGCCGCGGCCAGCCCGATCTCGACATCGGCCGCGGCCATCGCCGCCACCGTGTCCCTGACCGGCATCGGCTCCTCCAGCAGGCTCCGCCCCGTCCACCGGCGCAACGACTCGAACATCGCGTCGTTGGAGTGACGGAGCGTGGGGTGCTGCATCCACGCATCGATGACCGGCATCGGGTTGCCTGCCTCTCTCCTGGCGCCGCCGGCCATACCGCGCCGGAGCGGCTGAGCGATCACTTGCCGCGACCCTAGCCGGTACATGTCACCCATTCCCGCCCCCGCGAGCGACTCCGCGCCGTGCGTCGAAGAAGGCGGTGCGCTGCTGCGTCGTCCGAGCTCGCGGGGCAGTACGAGGACGGTTTCGGAGGGCACTACGGCAACGTGTGAAGTGGCTCGGGCCATTGCGTAGTGCCGCCAGGAACAGAAAGCCCCCGCTCGGCCTCGCGGTCGCAGCGGGGGCGCTGTTGCCTTTTCCCAGGTGCCCATGGTCCGGCGGTGCAGGTGCTGGATGTCGGCGGGCCGAATCCCGGCTTCCGTCCGCCCCGGTGCGGCCGGTGCGGTCAGGCGGGGCTCAGCCGGGCCCGGACGGTCTTGCCGCCTCGCGGATCGTTGAGGACGTCCAGGTGGCGGGCCAGGGCGTCGACGATCACCAGGCCGCGCCCGTGCTCTTCGGATGCGGCAGCCGAGCGCCGGCGCGGCCGGGTGGGCGCGTCATCGTGGACTTCGATGGTCAGGTGCCCGCCCGGTGCGACGGACAGCCGCAGCCGGCAGCCGCTACGGGCATGGAGCGTGGCATTGGTGACCAGCTCGGACACGACCAGTGCGGCGTCGTCGGCGCCTGCCGGGGTGAGCGCCGCGGTGCCGTCCCGGGCGAGGAAGGCGGTGGTCAGCCGTCGCGCCCAGGAGGCGGCGGTCTTCGCGTGCGGCAGAAGGTACTCGTCGCGGGCGGTGCGGTTACGGGCAGGCTGACGCGGTGGCATGGTGCTCACTCCCCCTCCAGAACCCGTACGGCGCTTGCCGGTTGGGGCGCCGGGCCACCGGGGCGCGGCGGCCGGTTCTGCACTACCGGTATGCCCCGCCAGGTGGACACCAACCGGTCCCGGCGCCCGTTGTCGGCAGGCCGGTGGTGACCGGACAGCGGGGAGCCGGGGCGCGCGGGCCGTCGCTCAGAGCCGTACGGGGCGCGCGGCGGGGGTGATGCGGCTGTGGATGCGGTACCGCTCGTGCGCCGGTACGGGGGCGGGGGCGAGGCGTACGGTGACGGGGCCGGCGAAGGTATAGGCGCGGGCCGCCGCGTGGCCGCGGACGACGGCCGCCAGCTCCCGCTCCAGCGGCGCCACGGCGCTCCGCAGGCGGCGGTGGCTGGTCTCGGGCACCTGGAGGACGAAGGTGTTGGGCGCCACCACCCGGCCGCGGCCCATGATCAGGGTGTGCTCGTCGCAGGACCGCCGCAGTATGGTCACCACCTCCAGCGGGTCGCGCCGTGCCGCGCGCCGGCGCCGGTGCCAGCCGAAGGCCCAGCGGTCCATGCGCTCTTCGAGGCTGTTCAGGATGCCCATCTTCGGCGGCTGCCCACTGGTGAGGGCGCCATGTTGGCCCGTTCGGGTGATCGGGGATTCCGGCAGGCCACGGTCCGTGGCGGACCGGTCCGATCGGCACGCGAGCTCAGCGGGAGAGCCGGGCGCGGATCGTTTTGCCGCCCCCGGGACCGGAGGTGATGGTGATGTGGCGGGTGAGCAGGCGGATCATTGGCCAGCCGAAGCCGCCGCTTTCGCCGTTCAGGTCAGGGGTGCGTTCGCGTGGGCGGACCGGGCTCGGGTCGCTGACCGAGACGGTCACGCTGCCGGGCGCGGCGGACAGTTCGAGGCGGTAGCGGCCGCCGCCGTGGCGCAGGGCGTTGGTGACCAGTTCGCAGACCACCAGGACGAGGGTGTCGGCCAGGGCGGGATCGCGTACGGGGTGGAGCTGCTCGGCGAAGGCCTGCGCGGCCCGGCGCGCGTCGCGGACGCCGGACGCGTCGGCGCCTTCCACCACGGCCGTCATCCCGGCCGTCACAGGGGCCGTCGCTGGGGCTGTGACCGGGGCCGGTGTGCTGAGGGTCTCGGTGTCGTTCATGCGGGTGCGCCCCATTCGTGGTCGGTCGTGCCGCAGGGAACTGCCCGGAACTGCCGGGAAGTGCTGGGAACTGCATATGCCCGCAAACGTCTCCGTCAGTCCCGAAAGCGCCCGCCATCACACGTTCCCGGTACTGGCGAACACCAGAACCATGGTCTGCCAGCACGTAAAAAACTGCGTTCGCCGTGATAGACATCCGCGCTGCCCGGGGCTATGGTTGTGCTCGTAGCCAAGAGTCGATCACGGCGCGGCAGGACGAACTGCCGCACGAGCAGTGCCCGAAGGTGTGGCACGGCAGTGGAGTGGCGGGCCCGATGGATCCGCAGATGGGCCCGCCACTGGCTGCCGGGCAAGCGGCCCCCGGGGCCGTGAACCCCACCGCATGACGGGCAGTACCGCAGAATCAGCAACACGGCAAGGAAGAAGGAGGCAGACGCCATCGGGATCGCCCGGGCGAGGAAGAGTCCGCCCGGGTACCGCAGACCCCGAAAGGACAGGTGGTCCCCGGTCACACATCCGCGATCCCCGCACGCCCCGTGCCCCCTCCCGGGCAGTGGCCTGCGGATATGAAGAGCCGGTCGAGCAGTCGGCCGGTAGATGGTGTTGAAATCCCTCCGGGGCCCTGGTGCCGACACGGCGCCAGGGCCCCCCGACGTATGTGACGAAAGAGGTGCACGTGACAGCAGAGAATCCCCGTAGTCCCGCCGACCGTCTCGACGACGACGATTACCCCGCCTACACCATGGGCCGGGCCGCCGCGATGCTCGGCACCACCCCCGGCTTCCTCCGCGCGATCGGCGAAGCCCGCCTGATCACCCCGCTGCGCTCCGAGGGCGGCCACCGCCGCTACTCCCGCTACCAGCTGCGCATCGCCGCCCGCGCCCGCGAACTCGTCGACCAGGGCACCCCCGTCGAGGCCGCCTGCCGCATCATCATCCTCGAAGACCAGCTCGAAGAAGCCCGCCGCCTCAACGAACAGATGCGCCGCGGCGGTGACAAAGTCCAGCCGGAGGCCGAGGCCTGATCCGAAGGCCGCGTTGGCCGACCTCGGGGCAGCGGGCCGACCAGCCCGCCGGTCCAGGCCTCCGGTTCAACCAGCACGGCACCCGCTCTGGCTTGGCTGTGCCCGCGACCGGCGCCGACCGCCTTCGACTGTCGTCGACCGGCTCCCTGACCGAAGCTTGTCCTGCCCTGCTCCGAACAGAACAAGCCTGACCGGACAGCGGTTCCGAGAACCAGCCGCCGGCCCCGACCGTGCCCGACCGTCGCGTACCCGCCTCGGCGTTCCGGACGTTCCTCACGCTCTTCGAGAATCGGCGTCTACGCCCCCGTACGCCTGGTCTCCGTTGCCCAGGCCTGTGGCGAACCGCCGAGCGCATGTGACCGACCCGGGAACGTAGTGACATCGGCGCCACCGGCCGATACGGGCCAACCTGTGCCCGGGCGTACACGACCGGCGCAGCGGAGAGGACAGTGGAGTTACGGCGGCCACCTTCGCCGATGGGAGGCCACCGCGTCCGGGAATGGACTCCTCTGCATCCCCGGACAGGTGCCCAGCCGGTCTACCGGGCAGCGGGAGTGCCCGGTAGACCGGCTGGGCGAGCCGGACCCGCGTCTTCACTGCCAACCATTGGTATTTCCACGGCAGGGTACGCCGGTGATCGACCAGCCCCCGGCTGGTGAAGGCTGCCGAAAGTGCCGTCGAAGTCACCTACCGCGCATCCCACCGGTTCCTCGATCCACCCCGTTCTGACTGAGGAGTTCGCGGACGCGGGCTTCGATCTCGTCGCGGATCGGCCGGACAGCGTCGACGCCCTGTCCTGCGGGGTCGTGCAACTCCCAGTCCAGATACTGCTTGCCAGGAAAGACGGGGCAGGCATCCCCGCAGCCCATGGTGATCACAATGTCCGAGGACTGCACTGCTTCAGCGGTCAGTACCTTGGGCGTCTGGGCCGAGAGGTCGATTCCTTTCTCCGCCATCGCCTCGACCACGGCCGGGTTCACTGCGCCGGCGGGAGCGGATCCGGCGGAGCGGACTTCGACCCGGTCGCCACCGAGGTGGGCGAGGAAGGCGGCGGCCATCTGAGAGCGTCCGGCGTTGTGGACGCACACGAACAGCACCGAGAGCTTGCGCGGGTCAGGCACGGGAGGACTCCTGGATTCCGGCCGGCTCGACGGCCGCGGCGGCAGTGTGGGGGAAGTAGCGGCGGGCCGCCAGGGCGACGTGGACCAGCCCGATGAGGACGGGCACTTCGATGAGCGGGCCGACGACGCCGGCCAGGGCCTGCCCGGAGGAGGCGCCGAAGGTCGCGATGGCCACCGCGATGGCCAGCTCGAAGTTGTTGCCCGCGGCGGTGAACGCCAGCGTCGTCGCCCGCGGGTAGTTGAGACCTGCGGCCTTGCCCAGGGCCATCGACCCGGCCCACATGACGGCGAAGTAGACCAGCAGCGGCAGCGCGATCCGTGCCACGTCCCATGGCTGGGAGGTGATCGCCTTTCCCTGGAGGGCGAAGAGCACGACGATGGTGAACAGCAGTCCCCACAGGGCGAACGGCCCGATGCGGGGGATCAGTTTTGCCTCGTACCAGGTGCGGCCCTTGGTCTTCTCGCCCAGGCGGCGGGTGAGGAACCCGGCCGCCAGCGGGATGCCGAGGAAGATCAGCACGCTGCGGGCGATCTCCCACACCGACACGTCCAGGCCCGTGGCCTCCAGCCCGAGCCAGCCGGGCAGGACGGACAGGTAGAACCAGCCCAGCGCGGAGAACGCGATCACCTGGAAGACGGAGTTGAGGGCGACGAGGACAGCGGCGGCCTCGCGGTCGCCGCAGGCCAGGTCGTTCCAGATGATGACCATGGCGATGCAGCGGGCCAGCCCGACGATGATCAGGCCGGCCCGGTATTCCGGCAGGTCGGGCAGGAAGATCCAGGCGAGGACGAACATCACCGCCGGTCCGACGATCCAGTTGATCACCAGGGAGGGGATCAGCAGACGGCGGTCGCGGGTGACGGCATCGAGGCGGTCGTAGCGGACCTTGGCCAGTACCGGATACATCATCACCAGCAGGCCGAGGGCGATCGGCAGCGAGACGCCGGTGACGGTCACCTTGGCCAGGGCGTCGCCCAGTCCGGGGACGAGGCGGCCCAGGCCCAGGCCGGCGGCCATGGCCAGCAGAATCCATACGGCCAGGAACCGGTCCAGGAAGGACAGGCGGGCCGCCACCGGCCCCGCGGCAGGAGCGGTCTCGGCGGTCATGAGGCGGCCCCGGAGGCCGCCCCGGCCCGCTCGGGCAGTGGCTGCCCGGCCGGACGGGTCAGGATGCCGGCGAGCCGGTCGGTCATCTCGGGCAGCAGCCAGTAGTACACCCATGTCCCGCGGCGTTCGCAGCCGATGAGTCCGGCCTGCCGCAGCAGTTTGAGGTGGTGGGAGATGGTCGGCTGGGCCAGGTCGAAGGCCGGGGTCAGGTCGCAGACGCACACTTCGCCACCGGCGCGGGAGGCGATCATCGACAGCAGCCGCAGCCGCACCGGGTCCCCGAGGGCCTTGAAGACCTTCGCCAGTTCGGTGGCCTGGTCCTCGTCCAGCGGGGCGGTTAGCAGCCCCGGGCAGCAGGCTTCGGTCCGGCCGGGCACCTCAAGCTCTTGTTTCGACATACTTCTATGTTGACGTTTTTCGATACAGCGCGCAAGCTTGCATTGAAGCCCATCGATACAACGAGATCGGGGAGGACGTCATGTCCCGTATTCAGCTCGCCCTCAACGTCGCCGACCTGGAGGCGTCGGTGGAGTTCTACTCCAAACTCTTCGGAACCGAACCGGCCAAGCGCCGCCCTGGGTACGCCAACTTCGCCATCGCCGAGCCGCCGCTGAAGCTCGTCCTCATCGAGGGCGAGGCGGGCCAGGAGACCCGGCTGGACCACCTGGGCGTCGAGGTCGCCTCCACCGAGCAGGTCACCGCGGCCACCGACCGCCTCAAGGAGGCGGGCCTGGCCACCTTCGAGGAGAACGACACGTCCTGCTGCTACGCCCTCCAGGACAAGGTCTGGGTCCACGGCCCCGGCAAGGAGCCCTGGGAGGTCTACGTCGTCAAGGCGGACGCCGACCAACTGGGCAAAAGCCCCGCCCTGGCCGGCGGCATCGAGGCCGAGACCGTGGAGACGGTGACTGGGTGCACCTGCGGCCAGTGATCTTCCGTGGTCGGCCCGGACGTGGCCGCTGCCGCTGAGGGAGCGGCTATCCGCGACCACGCCACGAGCGGGGTGGCCGGTATCGGGCGCGTGGACGGTACGTGTGGTCGGCTCGCCCGAAATTCGTCGGCGTGCGAGGTCTGGGGCCGTGGGCGGTCTGGCGTACGGAGGAACGGAAGTGCCACCCGCACTAGTGCACCTGGATGAGTGCCACCCTGCTCGCCGAAGCCGGACGATACCCGCATGCGATCACCTTCCCGCGTACCACCGTACTAGTGCAGCTTGAGTCGATACCGTCCAACAACAAGGGATTTCACGCTTGCCGGGCGCCGTGTGTGCGCCGTACGCTCCTCGCTATGCCGAACAATGAGATCCTCGTCTGCGGCGCCGGCATCGCAGGGCCCGCGCTGGCGTACTGGCTAAACGCGGGGGGCTTCGCGGTCACCCTCGTCGAACGCGCGCCGGAGCCCCGGCCGGGCGGGCAGACCGTGGACCTGCGGGGCGCCGGCCGCACCGTGATCGAGCGAATGGGCCTGATGGACCGGGCCAGGGCGCAGAGCGTGGACCAGCTGGGCCTGGCGCTCGTCGACGCCTCCGGCCGGACCACCGCGCGGATGCCCGCCGACAGCTTCGGCGGCGAGGGGATCGTTTCCGAGATCGAGATCCTCCGCGGCGACCTCGCCCGCCTGCTGTACGAGGCCACGCCGCCGGATACGGAGTACCTGTTCGACGACACCATCACCGAGATCGACCAGGACGCGGACGCGGTCACCGTCACCTTCGAGAAAGCAGCGCCGCGCCGGTTCGGGCTGGTCATCGGCGCGGACGGGCCGCACTCCGTGGTGCGCGCGCTGGCCTTCGGCCCGGAGCGGGAGTTCGTCCGCCCACTCGGCCTGTATACGGCCTGGTTCACCGCCATCGATGATCTGGACCTCGGCGGCTGGTCGTTGATGCACAACGCGCCCGGCGGACTGGTCGTCTCCGCGCGGCCCGGCCGCCTACCTGGTGAGATCAAGGCCGGCCTCAGCTTCCGCTCGGCACCGATCGCCTACGACCGCCGCGACGTAGCCGCCCAGAAGGATCTCGTGGCCAAGCGCTTCGCAGCCGTCGGCTGGCAGGCTCCACGTCTGCTGCGGGCCATGCGTACCGCCCCGGACTTCTTCCTCGACTCCATGGGCCAGGTCCGCCTCGACCGCTGGTCGCACGGTCGCGTGGCGCTGCTGGGCGACGCCGGATACTGCGCGACCCCGCTGACCGGCCTGGGCACCAGCCTGGCTCTGGTCGGCGCTTACGTCCTGGCCGGTGAAATCGCCGACGCCGAGGGCGACCACCGCATCGCTTTCCGCCGTTACGACGAGGTCATGCGCCCGTACGTGCGCCAGGCCCAGCAGCTCCCGCCGGGCGGCGCCTCGGGATTCGCGCCGTCGGGCCGGCTCGGCATCCGCATGCGGGACCTGTCCATGCGGCAGATGACCCGCTGGCCGATGCGGAGGCTGCTCGCCGCGCAGTTCGCCAAGGCCGGGAACATCGCACTGCCGACGTACGCTCTCGGCACGGACATACAGGACCGGCCCCGGCCACGAGCAGCGAACGTGTAGGCAGCACGGTCACTCCGTTATTTTGCGCTCAACCATTGGGCGCATCGAGACCGTTTGAGGTGCGCTGGATGGCCGCCCCGCACCTCCGGCACACTACCCAGCCACCTGGGACCGCCCCGGAGGCGCTGACGTCGCTCAGGCCGCCCCGGAGCGGGGGAGGGCCGACCGATGTGTATCCGGAACCGGTCCTGTGCCTGCGGTCCAGGCCCTGGTGTCGCGCGCGATGCGCCGTGACGTGGACCTATGCTGCGGCTATGACTGATGCCGTACCGCTGTCCCCTTCTCAGGCCTTCGCGCTGCTGATGGACGGCAATCAGCGCTTCGTCGCCGGGGCCCCGCAGCACCCGAACCAGGACGCGGCGCGCCGCGCCGCCACCGTCTCCGGCCAGCGCCCGTTCGCCGTGCTGTTCGGCTGTTCCGACTCCCGCCTGGCCGCCGAGATCATCTTCGACCGGGGCCTGGGAGACCTGTTCGTGGTGCGCACCGCGGGGCACGTGGCGGGTCCAGAGGTGCTGGGCAGTATCGAGTACGGCGTGAGTGTGCTGGGCTGCCCGCTGGTGGTCGTGCTGGGCCACGATGCGTGTGGCGCGGTCGCCGCCGCCCGCGCCACTGTGTCCGACGGTGTCGCCGCCACCGGGTACGTACGTGATGTGATCGAGCGCGTCGCACCCAGCGTCCTGGCAGCCCGCGCCGCCGGGCTCACCGGGGACGAGGAGATCGTCGCCGAACACACCCGGCGCACTGTCACCCTCCTCCTGGACCGCTCCCAGGCCCTCGCCGGCCGGGTCGCCGCCGGCCAGACGGCCGTCGTGGGCCTGTCCTACCGGCTGGCCGACGGCAGCGCCCGCCTCATCACGGCGCACGGCCTGCCCGCCCAGGCGGCTGCTACGGCCCCGGAGACCTGACGGACAGCCAACGACCAGAACCCCGCCTGAGTCCAGGTGACCGGTCCGGCTTCCGGCCACGCAGCCGCCCCTGGTACGCCACGGCATCGATGATCGAAGGACAGGACGCGCTGCACCAGCGGTATGTGACAGCTCCACCACCCACCCGAACGCCGGACAACAACGGCAGGAGACGGCAGCCCTACTGTTGGCTCAGACGTGGAGGTCATCTGTCGCCAGGCCCCGGTCATGACAGGCGATCTCTGCGCCTGGCCGGCTGGTCAGCCACGCGGCCAACCGGTCCCGCTGCGGAGCCGGGCGGCGGCGCTGGAGCGATGGCCAGACAGGTCACACCAACAGCGGTGCCTGCCGCCACGCAGGGAGCCCCGTACGTTGGCCAGTCAGCCTTCGCACATGGGTTTGCCGAGGTTGGCTGCCGTTTCGGCGGCATCCGCATGCGTCATGACCGTCACGGCCGCCGACAAGACGACCATCAGGCCGGCGATGACGACACACACGGCTGAAAGGCCGCCGCGCCCCTGCACATTCGGTCCGAACCCGCGCCGCCGTGCACCGCGAAAGAGCACGATGTGTGCGGTCACCGCCAGCACGGCGGCGATCAGACTAGCCGACCACAGCTGGGGTGGCTATCCCGCCACCGGTGCCACCCACGCGCTGGCCGACCGGGTGCGCCTCGTCTTGCACTACAACGCAGTCGTGCCCGAGCGCGGCGTCTCGATGGCCGAGGGGAACGAGGCGCACAGCGCGGTCATACGCGAGGCCGTCGCCGCTTCGGACAGAACCGTACCCTTGCGCTCGAAGCGGTGCGGTACGGCCTGAGCACGGCGTTTCGGCAGAATCGAGAGAACTCGTGAACGCTTTGACGCGGCTGCAGCCGGGCGGCTACACACTCGACGCTCTGAACGTACCGCCCGTCACAGCGATCGATCTGGACGCTGCCTACCTCCTCGGCGCCGGCGACACCGCGCTGGCACGCCCGGGTGCCGAGTCCGCCGCGCGCCTCGGGGCCGAGACACGCATCGTGACCGGTGGCCGCACGGGTCTGCCGGACCGCTCCCAGGAGAGCGCGTCACTCTGTGTGAGCTGCTACGAGCACGGCCGGTGCCCCGGACATCGGTTACTGTCGCCCAACGGTGAGCGTCGGGGAGTGCCAGGCCCCCGGTTCGTTCGTGGCGAAACCCTCACAGCCCAGCCGCGGCACCCGGTCCCGTGCCACCCAGCTGTCGGCCGCGTCCGCAAGATCGATCTCATCGATATCAGCCGCACAGACCTGGTCTGGCAGAAAAACAATGACAACGGCAGGCGCGTTTGTGGCGCCCACCAGGACTGTGCAACGGACGCGGAGGGGAGCGCCTGAGCAGCGGCACGCAATGAATCAGGGGCCAGGGGCACCGCCCGGCCCTGTCCAGGGGACGAGGCGGGCAAAGCGCTCAGGTCTTGTTCCCGAGCCAGGTCTTTCGGCCCACAGCCTCCACTCCTCCTGGGCGGTCCCGGGGCACCGCCCAGGCCCGCCGTCCGCTCCAATGGCCAGCCGATAGTCAGCCAGCCAGGGAGAGACGGACCGTCCGGATGAGCGCAGCTCATCGCAACGCCCCGGGACTACGACCCCAGCCACTTGGCCCGCGCCGTTGCGATTCCTTCCCGCCGGGCTTCCGGTCGGCAAGGCCCGTACGCGCCCGTCTCGCCCGGTAGCGCCACCACCGGTGCTTTCTGGACGGGGCGGCGCATAGAATTGGATCTCATGTCGAAGCCTGACGAGCTGATCGTTGATATCGCTGCCCTTGTGGAATCCGGGCAGAGCAACCAGATGTCCTTGACCGTGGTCACCGGTGGTGCCGTCATCACCGGTCGCCTGGCCCCCGAAGCCGTGTGGAGGCAGCGGGCGTCAGAGGTGCTGACGGACTCCGCCCACTTGGGCGAGTTCTCCGCCGTCTTCGACGCCCCCGCCAAGAAGGACGGGCCGCCCACACACCTGCACTTCCATGTCGCCCGGATCCTGCAGGGCACGGTGGGGATCCCGGAGACGGGCGGGATGTACCGCGTTGCGATCGACGACATCAGTGCCTGGACTGTGGGGGACTTCAGCTACTCCGACCACTGACCCGCCGCCGCGCCGGGAGCGGCGCGGAACACCGTGAGGGCCCGACCGGCGCTGGCCGGTCGGGCCCTCACGGCGTTGTTCGGTTGCCGTGTCCGCAAAGTCGGTTGGTCGTTGGGCTGTTCGTGGTGCGTCGTCATGAGCTGACCGACCAGGCATGGGCGGTGATAGAGCCGCTGCTGGCTCCATCTCGCCTGCGACGGCCGGGGCCGCCCGCTGGCCTTCACCCTGACCGGCGGCAACGTCAACGACTGCACCCAGTTCGAGGCGGTGATGGCCCGCATCCGTATCGGGCGGTGCGGACCAGGCCGCCCTCGCACCCGCCCTGCCCTGGTGGTGCAGCAAAGCCCTGGCCACCCGCTACGACAAACGCGCCCGCCACTACCAGGCCATGGTCACCCTCGCCTGCCTACGACTATGGCTGCCATGACTTTGCGGACACGACCTAGGCCTGGACCTGACCATCTCCATATGCCAGGCCCACGTAGTGGGCGCACGTTTGTCCTTACAGTCATTTCCTGAACCCACGGGTTCGACCGCCTCGTCGTCATCAGCCACCACCCACCACGTACTCAACTCGAAGAATACCTACTCACGAGTAGAAGGCGCGCCCCGCCATCAACCGGCGCGCGGTCCGGCTGATGCCGAGTGATCGGAAGGTCACCTCCGGGCCGCTGGTGTCGGCATCGACGGTGACCGAGACGTCGGTGATCCCGGAGGGGTGGCCGACCAGCACCGCACCGGGCCGGCGGGACTTCGTTACGTCGTGGACGGTGGTGCCGCGGATGCGGGACGCGGCGGCGAGGCTGATCGAGGCGGTGACGGCGATGCTTTCGTGCAGGCGGTTCATGAACATCAGGTGGAGCCGCAGGTCCATGTGCCCGGCCTCGGCCCGCTGTCCGTTCAAGGTGCTGTACGAGAGCGGCGGCGCGACGAGGCCGACGAAGGGCACCGCGGGGACGTCCGTGTCGCCGCGGCGCCAATCGGCGCACAGGCCCATCAGGACGCAGGCCTTGCCGCGCGCCTCGCGTACGAGCGCGAGGAGATCGTGGTCGTCGTTGATTTCGGTGCGTTCGTCTCCGGTCAGTCCGAAGTCCTCGGCGCGCAGCCAGACGACCGGGTTGCCCGCGTCGACGATCGAAGCGTCGATGACACGGCCGTCCTCCAGCGTGAGCTTGTCGACGGGAGCGCCGGTGGGGAGCAGGCGCCCTGTCATGGCACCGATCGTGGCCGACCAGTCCATGACGATCTCGGCTCCGGTTCCCGGTACGCCCGGGATGGCCAGGTCGCCCGTCACCTCGGCGAGGCCGCCGGAGACCGGCACCCGCGCGATGAGGATCTTGCCGGTGTTCGTGTTGTGGATGCGGACCTCGGTCACGCCCTCGTGTGCGGGGACGAGGCGCTCGTCGATCGCGAACGGGCCCACGCCGGAGGAGATGTTGCCGCAGTTGCCGTTGTAGCTGACCCGGCCGCTTTCGATGTCGACCTGGGCGAAGGTGTAGTCGACATCGGCGTCGTCGCGGGTGGACGGCGCGACGATGGCCACTTTGGACGTGATCGGGCGGGAGCCGCCCAGCCCGTCGATCTGGAGGACGTCGGGGGAGCCCATGAGCCGGCGCAGCAGTGCGTCACGTGCTTGACCGGCTGGGGGGAGGTCGCGTTCGTGGAGGTAGATGCCTTTGCTGGTGCCGCCCCGCATGAGGACGAGGGGAATCGATGCCTGCCCGCCCATCAGGAGTTCTCCTTTCCCGTCGTCGGCCGGGCAGGAGAGGGCGGCGCCGCGGTGAGGAGCCGGTCGGGCCACTGGAGCCAGTCGTCCAGACCGACGGTGCCGAACAGCTCGGCCGGGCCGGCCGCGTCCTGGGGCGGCAGACCGGTGTCGCGCAGCCGGGTCAGCGCCGAGTCGGCGGCCGCGCTCGCGGCGGCGATGTTCACGAAGGGGTAGATGCCCAGCCGATAGCCCAGGTCGGCGTAGTCGGATGCCGTGAGCAGCGGGGTCCGGGAGCCGGCGATCACGTTGATCACCAGCGGGACGTCGATGCTGCGGGCGATCCGGTCGAGCTGGTGGCGGTTCTCGGGAGCCTCGACGAAGACCATGTCCGCACCGGCGTCGGCGAACCGGCGACCGCGGTCGATCGCCTCGTCCAGGCCGAGCGGCGTCAGCGCGTCGGTACGGGCGATGATCACGAGATCGTGGCTTCCCCGGGCGGCGACGGCGGCGCGGACCTTCCGCACGGCCTCCTCGGCGTCGACGACGGTCTTGCCGCTGAGGTGCCCGCAGCGCTTGGGGAAGACCTGATCCTCGATGTGGACGGCGGCGGCACCGAGCCGGACGTGGGTCTCCACTGCGTGGCGGACGTTGAGCTCGTTGCCGTAGCCGGTGTCGATATCGACGATCAGTGGCAGCGAGGTGGCGCCTCGCAGGCGGACGACGTGTGCGGCGACCTCGCCGGCGGACATCAGCCCCAGGTCGGGCCGGCCGAGCATGCTTACGGAAGCTGCCGCTCCGCTCACGTACGCGGCGGGAAACCCGGCGCGCTCCACCAGCGTGGCGGTCAAGCCGTCATAGATCCCTGGAGCGATGACCAACTCGTCGCCGTTGATCAGCTCACGCAGCAGGCGTGCAGGATGGGTGGTCAACTCCTCACTCCTTTCGTTACGAACGTCCCCTTGAGACCCCGACGAGGCGCAGCCGGCTGCCGTACGGTGCGGGAAGCACGTCCTGTCGTACGGCGTGGGAAACACGTCCTGCCGTACGGCTCGGGGAGCGCGTTCGACGGGCACCACCAGCCTGCAGGCGCGGTGGCCGGCAAAGGAAATGACGGACGTTGGTCCGGTCTATGCGTCAGGCGTATGAAGGGTGCCGAGGGTTCTCGCCACGAACGCGCAGAAGCGGCGGGCGGCGGGGGTGGCCGGTCCGTCGGCGGCGGTGACGATCCCGATCTCCCGCTTCGCGCCGGTCTCGTTCAACGGGACTTCCACGGTGCCAGGGTGGAGCGCGGTCTCTGACCGGGACTCCGGCACGATCGCGATACCGGCCTCGGCCGCGACCAGGGCCCGCAGGGTGCTGAGCTCCGTGCCCTCCACGGCGAGTTGGGGCGTGAACGCCGCCTCGGTGCAGACCTGGTCGAGGATCTGCCGCACCCCGAACGCCCGGGGGAACGTGACGAAGCGCTCGGCCGCGAGTTCGCCGGCCGTGACCGCTGTCCGGGCGGCCAGCGGGTGTTTCTCGGGGACGAGGAGGGTGAGCCGTTCCTCCAGCAGCGGAACCCAGCGGATGTCCTCCCCGGCCGGCCGGGGGCTGGTGAACCCGACGTCGAGGCGCCGGTGACGGACCTCGTCCACGACGATGTCGGCGGCGTTCCCCCGTAGCTGGAAGGCGGCCGACGGCGCGATCGTCCGGTACTTCCGCAGCAGGTCGGGGACGAGCCAGCCGCCCAGCGAGTGGAGAAACCCCAGGGCGATGGTGCCCGCGTCCGGGTCGAGGAGGGCTTGGATGCGCTGTTCGGCCGACGCGACCTCGCCGACCGCCCGTACGGCGTGCGCGCGGAACACCTCACCGTAGCGATTGAGGCGCAAGCGGTTCTGCTGCCGGTCGAAGAGCCGCACGCCGAGCCGTCGTTCCAGCCGCGCCAGTGCGCGGGACAGGGTCGGCTGCGAGATGTTCAGCTTCTGCGCCGCCGCGGTGACGTGCTCGCTTTCGGCGAGGGTGATGAACCAGCTCAGCTCGCGTAACTCCATCCAGCGACCATACGCCGCGCGCATGAGCCGGCTTCGCTACGGTCATTTCACCGCGGCGGCCTTGGGCACGATCCTCGAATGAGATGTCGGCACAGTGAGCAGAGGAGCCTTCGGGATGACTGTTGAAAGCCGGGACCAGCGGTATCTGGCCGAGCTGGTGGGTGAGTTCGTCGCACGGACCGATATCGATGACGTTCCCGACGAGGTGCTCCGGCGCGCCCGCCACCTCGTGCTCGACGCCGTCGGTATCGCCTTCGCCTCCACCGCGTTCCCCTTCGCCGGCGTGGCCCGCGACGCCTTGACGGCATTCGGGACCGGGGACCACGTCGTGTTCGGCATGGCGGACCGGCTGACCGCGCGCGACGCCGCCGTGCTCAACGGCATTCTGATCCACGGCCTGGATTTCGACGACACCCATCTGCCCGCCGTCGCTCATGTCACCTCCGTGGTCCTGCCCGCCGCGTTGTCCGCCGCGGTCGCCTCGAACGCCTCGACGCGCGACCTGCTGCTCGGCTACGTCCTCGGCGTCGAGGTCATGGCCCGGGTCGGCATGGGAGCCGCCGGTGGCCTGCACGACGTGGGCTTTCATCCGACGGCCGTGGCCGGAGCGTTCGGAGCCGCCGTCGCCGCCGGAAAGATCATGGGGTTGCCCGCCGGCGGCCTGGCCACCGCGCAGGGCATCGTCGGGTCACAGGCGGCGGGCCTGATGGAGTTCCTGGAGGACGGGGCGTGGACCAAGCGCTTCCATCCCGGCTGGGCCGCCGCGAGCGGACTGACCGCCGCGAGCTTCGCCAGGGCCGGCTGGAGCGGTCCTCCCGGCGTTTACGAAGGCCGCTTCGGCCTCTACACCACGCACGTGCCGAACCGGCACGCACGCCCGACCGCCGTATCCGAGGACCTGGGCGTGAGCTGGGAACTGCTGCGCACCGCCGTGAAACCCTTCCCCGTCTGCCATTTCCTCCACGCTTTCGCCGACGCCGCGCTCATCCTCCGCAATGAGCACGCCCTGCGGGTGGAGGACATAGTTGGAATCCGCTGCGCGATCCACCCGGTTCCGCGCAAGGTGGTGTGCGAGCCTGCCGAGGCGAAACGGGCGCCGCGCGACGAATACGACGCCAAATTCAGCCTCCCATTCACCGTCGCCGCTTCCTTGGTCCGCGGCCGGTTGACCCTCGACGAACTCGAAGCCGACGCCCGCGCCGACGCCCGGATCCAAGAACTGGCCCGCAAGGTACGGGTCGACGACGATCCCGACAGCGCTTTCCCATCGGCCTATTCCGGCTTCGTGGAGATCGAACTCACCGACGGGCGAGTGGTACGCCACCGTGAGCAGTACAACCGCGGCCACCAACAGCGACCGCTGACCGACGAGGAGATCGTCCGGAAGTTCCACGGCACGATCGGACGCGTCGCCGACCGCGAGTCGGCTGATCGCGTGCAGCGGGCGGTGCTGTCGCTGGGCGACAGCCGCCCGGCCTCCGACTTCGCCGAGGCGTGCGGCGGGCCGGTGGTGACCGGCGGGGTGTGAGGGGGAGTGAGGGGGCGAGGTACGGACAGTGCTGTTTGGGCTGATCATCGGCCCTGCTCGTGTCCGGTAAGCATGTCGATCGGGCCGGGGACTGCGCTGCCGTCGGAGAGCACTCGGCGCCATCGAAGGACGGCAGCGGCTGGTCCTGTCCGGTGCGCTGCCGATTGCCAGCACCTCGCGATTGGGGCTGGTGCCACGTCAGCACATGGCGGTACACCTCGTCGTGCGGAACACCGGCGTGCGCAGCACGGGCTGGCGAGCACGGTGGGCGGCACGGGTGTCCGGCGAACAGAGACTAATACTGCAACCTCCAGATGCGGTTGCAGTATTAAGCCCTTGGGAGCCACCGGCCAATGGCAAAAAGAGGTGCTCAGATTGCATCAGCTCTACCGGTACTGCTGACGCACGATCCGTACCTGTCTCCTGTCTCCGGCGGGACATCCCCCACCGTTACCAACAAGCCGGGCAGGCCGCGGGCGGCCCCGGCGCGACAGCCGGGCAGCTGGCCCCTTTGCCGGATTCTAGGAGCGGGTGGCGGTCGCGCAGTCGCTGCCCGTGGTCATCGTGCCGTTGCTCGTATCGATCGGCTTGCTGCGGTCGTACGGATCGACCTGGTGGGCCTGGTCGGCGGACTGCTTCTTGGCCGTGCCGAAGGGCGGCACGAAGTAGCCGGTCGGGGCGGAGCAGCCGCCGTTGGTCATGTCGAGCGCGTACGAGACGAGGGACATCGTGCCCGGTTCGGTGACCACCTTTGCCGGGTCGTCCCAGCTCATCACCACCTTGCGCCGCGCGATCGTACGGACGACCTCGGCGTCCGGCCCGCCGTCGCCCGCTGGGGTGACCGGGTAGACGAAGGTGACATCCGCGGTCACCTCGACCGCTCCCCGTTTCCCTTCCCGGTATGTGAGCCGGCCGCGCGTCTTGACCACATCGCCGACCAGCCGGGCCTGCTCCGGCCTGAAGCGGCTGAACAACAGCAGCGGGTCGGCCCCGGGTGCGGGCGCCGTCGACGTCAGGGCGGTACGGAGGTAGTCCTGGACGTCCTTCTGGTGCGGGTTCAGCAGCGCGATCGCCTTCGTGGGGCGCTCGCCTCGCAGCACGCGGGGGTCGAGCCCCGTGGCTACCAGGAAGTCCCGGCTTTGCCGCAGTGCCCGCTCGACCTGGGCAGCGTCCATCCAGCCGGTCGCCTGGGCCGGTGGCACCGTGATCCCTGCCGCTCCGTCGTCCCAGCGGGCGGCGGGCGAACCCCGGAAGGGTTCGGCGAGGGTGGGGCGCAGACCAGGCTCGGCGCCGGGTGCCTCCTGCGGACGTTGGGACTCAGCGGCCAACGGCGCTCCGTCCTGCCCGTCGTCGCCGCCGAACCAGCCGACGACCTGCTGCGGGAAGAGCCCCACGGCCAGGAGCGCAACGGCCGCCACCAACCCGGTCACGTACCAGCCTGTTCTGCGCCGGGGCCGGGCCGGTGCGTACGTACGCCAGCCCTCCGGCTGCCCGGGACGCTCCCGCAGCCGCCGCTCTACCTCACGGGCGCGCGCCGACGGCTCCACAGGAGCCCCGGCCGCACCCGCCACCGACTCGCGCAGGAACCGTTCCCACTCCTCGTCGGACAGGGACGACCCGTCCTGCCCCCCAGCCCCGCTCACACCGCACTCCCGTATGCGCTCGATACCCGATGACTCGATCGCTCGACCATCTGATCGGTTGCCTGTGAACCGGTTGATCGAGAATCGATCGTATGATCGCATGAGCAAGCCACTGGCCTGCCGGAGCAGTGGATGAAGTGTCAGGGCCGCCATCGCTGACGCCTATACAGGCCCACCTGCAACATGCTGCCCTGCGCCCGTGGCGCCACAGCCTGAACGAGGACCCGCGCCGGGCTACGCCGCTCGCCGTGCTCGCCGACTGCGTCGTCTACCCCAGCCCCGGTGACAGCCCGCTGGACTTCCTGCCGTACGCCGCCAGCGGCAAGCCGCAACTCGGCGGATTCCGCCTCGGCTCCACCCCGGGCCTGGCCAAGCTGGAGGGCGTCCAGCCGTTGCTGCGGGCGGTGGATCTGATGGAGCAGGGCCTGCATCCGGCCCGCCACACGAAGGGCGGCGACGCCGTCCTGGACGAAGGGGAGGAGGCCGTGGGGGAGATCGAGGACGCTGACCGGGAGAGCTTCACGCGGGAGCCGCCCCAGACCCTCCAGGGTCGTATCAACTACCTGATCAGGAAGTTGGGGACCGCGAAGGCCGTCGCAGCGGAGCTCGGCGTCACCGTCGACCCGGTCAACCGCTACCGTCGCGGGGCGAGGAAGAACCCGCCCAAAGACATCGCCGCGAAGATCGACGACGCCGTACGGTCCCGCTGGCAGCCCCAGGTCCGCAAGCGCCGGCAGAAGCAGGCGGCGGCCGGCAGCGGGAGCACGGTGGAGACGCGGGCCCGCTTCGGGTACACCGCATCCGTCGGCACGACCGACGACGGACGGTTCCGGCGACTGACCGTGCACCTTTCTCCGGCGTACGCGCAGCGTGTGTTCGACGCCCAACGCAGGTGTCGGCGACCAGCAGGTGCGTGGGATCATCGCCGAAGGGTTTAGAGGAGCCTATTTCCAGGGCGGCGGTGGTCGCGCCATGGGATTGTCGGACGTGGAAAACAATGACATCGACTATCCGGACCTGGACTACTGAAAGCAGGAAAGAGCGTGACCACTGATTTCCCGGTGTGGCCGAGAATTTCAGTTGACGGATCTTGGTCTCGTAACGCTGTGTTGTTTGACTAAACGCTTCGCTTGGTCGGTCCTGTGCTAAGTATGTATGAGAACCTGTGAGTCAGGGCAAGTTGGTGGGAGCTGGTCGCGGATGTTGGCACCACCGGCGACGATTGGCGTGCAGACGGGACGTTGCTCCAGGTCAGCGCCCTGGAGGCTCCGCAAGTACGGTGAGGCGGGCCATGTTCACGGCTCCAATTTGCGCCAGAAGTCCGCCCAAGCAACGTTGGCAATCGCCGGGTGGAAAACGGGAGGTCGGAGGATCTGGACGATGCCGTCTATCGTGTCCCGGCGCAATGTGTGACTCCCCTCTACCGGGAGCGCTCAATATTCGACTGACCAGGTGCGATGGGCACGCGGACTGGCGCCAACCTGACGCGCGACACGTAGCCGTTGCCATCGAAGCGCGCGGAGCCGGTCGCGAACCCATGCGCCACTCGCCAGCGGGCCTGCTCGTCTCGCGCACCGAAATCAGCCCTCACCCGCCTGCGCGACGGCTGTGCGCAGCAACTCGGCCATCGATCGGCCCGCTACTCGCAGCGGCTCCGGATCACGGGCAGCCCGGCTGAGCATGAATGCTCCCTCCAGCATCATGATCATCGAGTACGCGAGTGACCGCGCCGTCTCCGGGTCGGCCACCCAGCGGCCGAACCACTGCGCCGCGGCGCCGACCCACTCCTCGAACACGTCAGCCGTCGCGCCGCGCAGCACCTCATTGCTGCTGGCGACTTCCAGCGCCACCGTCCCGATCGGGCACGCGTCGGCGTAGTCGGTCGCAGCCAGGTCGTCCGCGGCCGCTTCGAAGGCGTGCACGAGGGACTCCATCGGGTCCGGCACGCTGTCCAGCAGGGCCAGCACCGTTCGGCCGTACTCGGTTCCGGACGTGCGGATCATGTCCTCGGCCAGTTGCTGCTTGCCGCCGGGGAAGAAGTGATAGATCGAGCCGAACGGCGCATGCGCCTCCGTCGCGATCCGTTTCAGGCCTGTGGCCGAGTAGCCGTGACGGCGGAACAGTGCCGTGGCGGCACTCTGGATCCTGGCTCGCGTGTCCGACTGTCCCATTGACCTCCGCCCTTCTTGCCTTCAAGGTTACAGTAGAACGATCTATCAATTGGGGGCTGCGGTGCCGAGGATCGAGCTGTCGTCCGGACCGATCGACTATCAGGACACCGGCGGTGCAGGGCCTGTGCTGGTGTTCGGCCACGGTCTGCCGATGAACGAGACCCAGTGGCGCAAGGTGGTCCCGCTGCTGGACGGATACCGCTGCGTCCTGCCCACGCTGCCCCTCGGCGGCCACCGGTGGCCGATGAACCCGGATGCCGACCTCTCCCAGCGCGGTGTCGCCCGGCTCCTGGGGGAGTTCATCGAACGACTCGGCCTGGACCAGGTGACCCTCCTCCTCAACGACTGGGGCGGAGGCCAGTTCCTGGTGTCGGAAGGGAAGGCCCAGCGGATCGCGAGTCTGGTACTGGTGGCCTGCGAGGCCTTCGACAACTATCCCCCGGGGCCGGCCAAGGCGGCGGCCCATGTGTGCAGGGTTCCCGGCGGCGTCTGGCTCCTGACACGGCTCATGCGCATCCCCGCGATCCGTCACAGCCGGGGCGGATACGGCGGGATGAGCCTGCGTGGTATCCCCGACGAGATCATGGACGACTGGTTCGCTCCCGCCACCCACAGCAGGGCCATTCGCAGGGATTTCGCCAAGTTCGCCACCGGAGCGCCCAACCGCGAGACCTTGCTGGCCTGGAGCGAGCGGCTGCGCGACTTCGACCGGCCGGTACTGGTCGTCTGGGCGACCGAGGACAGATTGATGCCGCGCGAGCACGGCCCCCGACTGGCCGAGCTGTACCCGCAGGGCCGGCTGGTCGAGATCACCGACTCGTCCACCCTCATCCCTGAGGACCAGCCGGAACGACTCGCCGAAGTGCTCACCGACTTCCTGGTCCGGATCGGAGCAGAGCCGGCCCGGCACGCCGACTGAGTGCGAGGGCGGTAGGCGAGCCCGACAGTCGCTACCGCCTCGTCGGCCACTGAAGCGCTCACACTGGCCAACCGTTCTGCTCAGTCACACCCGGCCATCCGCGACAAGAGCCCACTGCTCGACGCCGATCACGACGCCTTCCGCATCGCGGACGCACTGCGCGGAAGCCGGCATATCCGTTTCGTCGCCCCAGTTACACCCGGCGAGGAGACAGACGGGTTCCACGACGCAGACGGCATCAGCGACGCACTGTCCCCGGCCACCATGGAGCCGCTCGCCGACGCTGGGCATGTGGCCTACGCCTGGGACGCTGTTGCCGCCGCGATCGGCAACCACTCGCACTCCGTGCGCGGCACGCGCCAGGGAACGGGTGGTCTTCGGCGCGGACAGCCTCCCCGGCCAGGAGGTCGCAACCGGGTCAGGTGCGACACACCGGCAGCAGGCCCACTGTGGAGCCACCAGCAGGTCGGCCGGGCGCATCGAGGGGTGCGTTCCGTGTCCGGCAAGAACTTGAAGTCCGCAGGGTGGCCATACCGAAGCCGCCCTCGACCAGCGGGTCCCTAACGGCGCCTCGCGTCGTTGTTCCTGCGGGGGACGTTGACTGGCCCCCCGCGTCAGCAATGACGGACAGTGCTCGCCCTACCTGTCCTCACTGCTGCGGGACCCGGGCACTCACGCCGGGCCCTGGAAACCTGGTCACATCACGGCGTCGGTCTGAAGCGGGCCCGCAGTGATGCGGAGTGTCCGGATGCGGGGCGGCTCTTCCTGGTCGAGAGAGAAGATGTGCATGAACGGGGCGCGCACCACCTGGTCCGGCGCGCTCTTCTTGGCCATGGTGGCCTCGCCGCGCAGCAGGCGGACACCGTCATCCGCGGTCCAGTACTCCAGGACCTCGTGGGTGATGTGCAGTGGCTCGTCGATCTTGACGAAGAACGCTTTGATCGCCTCGACGCCGTGGACGTGCTCGGTGCCGAAGAACATGTCGGTGTCCTCGGTCAGCGGCGCGAAGCCCTCACCGAACTCCAGGTTGTCGATGGCGTCCATGAACTTCAGGACCCAGTCGGGTACGGCCGCCGCGTGTGCGGTGTCTGCCATGTTGTGAGTCTCCTGATCAGGCTGCTGCGGGCAGGGAGGCGAGGAAGGCGTCGATCTCGGCGTTGACGCCGTCGGGGTTCTCGCGGGCGGCGAGGTGGGCGGTGTGCTGGAGCACACGGAAGATGCTGCCCTCGATGGCGTCCGCCATTTTCCGCACCACGTGCACCGGGAACTGGCTGTCCTCCTCGCCGGCGATGATCAGGACGGGAACGTTCCTGATGGTGTTCAGGCGGCGGTACTCGTCCTTGCGCCCTATGAGGATGCTGCGCAGCGCCCACGCCACCGATTTCGGGTCGTCCCGCAGAACGAACCTGGTGAACTCCACGAACTCCGGGTTGGTGGCCTCGGCGGTGGGGCCGGCGAAGGCGGCGCGGGCGGCCTTGGCGGCCAGTGGCGGCATCTTCGCGTGCAGCGAGAGGAAGGTGGACAGCGCGGTGGCCCAGATGCTCTCGAATGTCGTGGGCAGGGAGGCGGTGCAGTTGATACCGACCGCCGCCGCGGTCCGCTGCGGGTAGTGGGCCGGGAAGACGCCGGCGAGCATGCCGCCCCAACTGTTGCCCACCAGGACGCACTTGTCGATGCCGAGCGCGTCGAGGATCTCGACGAGCGCGTCGGAGCAGTCCTTGAGGTCGATGATTTTGCGCAGCGCGTCGGACTTGCCGTGTCCGGGGCTGTCGATGAGCACGACGCGGTGGGTCGGGGCGAAGTACTCGTACTGGTACCGCCACATGGTGCCGTCCATCATCAGGCTCGGCCAGCACACCATGGCGGGGCCGTCACAACGGCCGCCGACGCGCACGTTGATCAGTCCCAGTGAGGTGGGGATCAGCTTCTCGGTAACCCCTTCAAGCCAGTTCGTGGTCATGATCGGTCCTCTCCGTGACCAGGGAGACGTTCAGCCACTAGTACCGTAACGCTACTAGTTGTGAAACGCTACTACCTGATCAGGAGTTGAGGCGCTCAGTCGCCCGGCGCCGCGGGAGCCGCCCCTCCCCGCCGGCCGGCACCACCCTCCTCGGTCGCCGTCGGGCGCAGGGTCGAGGCCTCGACCGGCTGATGACAGCTGCTGCACGCGAGGTACGGATTGGTCGGGTTGCCGCACGTCGTGTGCATCAGCGGGTGGCGTGTGATGTCGGTACCGGTCGCATGGGTTTCGGCCCAGCGCGTGACGGCTGCGATGGCGGGGACGACGAGTTCGCGGGCGCTGTCGGTGAGCGTGTACTCGTACCACGGCTTGTCGGAGCGGTAGGCGCGCTTGGTGAGCAGGCCCAGCTCGGTCAGGCTGTTGAGCCGCGCGGTGAGGATGTTCGCCGAGATTCCCAGAGCTCGCTTGAGTTCACCGAAACGACCGACACCGAAGAACACCTCCCGCAGGATCTGATAGTTCCAGCGCTCGGAGATCGCGGCCAGGAACTCCTGCCCGTGCTGAAAGGTGACGCGGCTCCCGTGATCGGGCACGGCTTCTCCTCTTCGGTGACTTCAGTGTGGTTTCAAATCGAAAGTAGTCCCGCAATGTTACTACCTGTAACGCCGGCTCGTCGTCGCCGTCTTCTCTGCCGTGGATGGACTTCGGCCGCTACAACGCCCAGGGCATGGGCGGTGGCGACGCCCTCGGCTACGGCATCGAGCGCATGGTGACGGGCCTGCAGTCCTCGCCCCACTCCGAGCGGGGCGTCGCCGCCCGCTTGCGCTATCTGACGGCCTCCGAGGCCGGTTACGCGGCTATGGAGCGTGCGGGCATCAATGTGACGGCCCGTACGCTGAACGCCTGGCTGGCCGAGGAACGTTCCCCAAACACCGCCTACCGCAAGAAGCTGGACGACGCGTACTGGGAGCTGCGCCGCCGTAACGTCGCCGCGGACCTCAAGCGCCGTCTGATGTCGCGCGGGGGGCCCCGTATCGAGATCAACCCGGTCGACCAGTCCCGTGTCGAAGGCCGCCACCAGAGGGACCTGGCCACCCGCCGCCTGACTGTCCGCCCCCGCGTCTGGGATGCGGCGGTCGACGCGTGGCTCGCGGATGACGCCGACGCCCTGGACCGCATCTGGGACGACCTGATTCCCGATCTCGGTTCCGGCTATGACGCCTACAGCAATGTCTCCTCCGTCGGCTGGGCCGCCTGAATGCGTCCCGCTTCCATCGGCCGTTGGTGGCGGATCGCCGCATTCGAAGGCTTCCGGCCTGCCGGAGTCCGGGTCACCTGGCGACGTGGGCGTTCGGGCGTCCGCGACGGGGACGCGAATGGTTACCCCGTGAACCGCTTCCTGCCGATCGGCGGGAGCCCGTGCACGGCCGGTGGTCAGCCGAAGTCGGGTGTGCAGCCGCCGGCTGCGCCGTTGCGCGGGCCGTCGGCCGGTTCGGGCAAGGTGTCGTTCCCGTCGCAGCGCTCGCAGACGCTCGTGGTCCGGCTGCTGCCGGGTGCCTCGATGGTGATCGGTTCGTTCTGGCACGGGGATGTGGCCTCCTCCCGGCCCGGGTCTCCCGTTCGCGCAGCAGTTGCGCGTTCTGCGGATGGGGGCGCGTTCCGTTGTGCACTGCGCGACTCCAGCTCTTCAGGGGCTCGTGTCGACTCCGGTGGCCAGCCCTGACTACCCGTCTTGGGGCGCTGAGCGTCGTACGGTGACCCGGTGGGGAACGTATTCGGTGGCCCGGATCAGAGTCTGTACCTGTCCAACGGCGGCACGGAGGCATTCATCGACGTGCTGATGCTGGCCGTATCCGATCTTGCTGCCGAGGTGTGGGACTACCGCTTCGCGGCACTGCTGAGCCTGCAGGACCAGAATGTGAGGGGGCGCGGGGCCGTCGGATTCCACCTCCAGGACATCGCATGGGGCACGAACCGGCAGGCACGCGCCCGGGCGAAGACGTTCGTCCTGCGGGCCACAGCCCTCGCGCTGACGCGCCACCGCTGGGACGAGCTGGGCTACGACCCTCCCTTCGTGCAGGAATACCTGCGCCGGTTCAAGATCATGGTCGAAGCCTTCCAACCGGCCGATGGCCCTCGTTGCGCGGGAGGTTTCCCCGGCCCGAAGGAGCGCGCGGTGGCCTCATGCGCACAGCACCGGATCCTCAGCGCGCTCCCGTACTGGGACGGGTGTTTCCTGTGCATCAGGTGCACCTGATCCACCAAAGGCTGCTGCCGCACAGCCACCCCCGTCCAGGGCGCCGGCAATGGGGAGGGACAAGGCTCGGACGAGGACAAGGTGGGCGGCGGCGCGCCCGGCATGTAAGGCACAGGGGGAGAGATGGAAGCAGCCGAGCTGCGCGAGCGGTGTGCCCAGCAGATCGACGGGTACAACGGTGGGTACTTCAACGGCCGGCCGTGGCTGCGAACGGCGTACCTGGCGGTGCCGCGGGCATCCTTCGTGCCGATCGCGTGTGGCGGCCCCGGGCGGATGGCCGGTTGGCCAGCCCGCACCCGCTGCTGGACCGCACAGTCGATCCCCAGGGCGGCTGGAGGCCGTCTACGAGCCGGCCACGCCCTGATCACGCAGATCGACGACGGAGCTGTCCCGCTCGGCGGGGCCGCCTGACGGCGATCGCTTCGCCGAGGATTCGCCGGCTCGCTCGCTTCCCAGGCGGGTTCCGGGAGCGGATCGCCTTCGGCTGCCGTTGCCTGGGTCGGGCTCAGCGGCAGAGCGCCATGATGGCGTCGTCGAACCCGGGAAACTCCTGCGTGGCCTGCTCGATCACGGCAGCTGCTGATGCGCGGTGGTCCGGTGCGAACTGTTCCGCTATGGCTTCCAGGTCGCGATCGGGCTGGGGGACCAGGTCAGGCTTGTACGAGGTGGTGGCCTCCATGGGGCCGAATCCGTCGGCCAGCAGCCACAGGAAGGCGCCGAGGTTGCGTGCGACGACGCCGGTCTCACCTTCGGAGCCGAGAAAGACCACCGGCTGCTCGGTAAGAGCTCCTAACGCAACGGAAGTAGCCGTGTCCTCTGGAGGAGTGTGCCGGTTGCTGAGGTGTGAGTAAGAGAAGTGCTCGACCGTGGCTGGTCG